>JBIKSV010000068.1:0-6567 GCA_044348425.1 Candidatus Planktophila sp.
GTCTCTGGCGCTGGTGTGGCAGATGCCGATGGCCTGCAGTCATTGCAGACAGATCCACCACCAACTAAAGAGAAATAACGATGCGGACCTGGTTTCTCACAACGTGAACATGTGGTCAGCGATGGTGCATATCCCCCGATAGAAAGGGATCGAAGTAAGAAGGCATCGAGAATCAGTGAAGGGTCATAACGATTTTCTGCCAGAGCACGCATGCCGCCAACAACGAGTGCAAACTCTTGTGGCGCCGGCTCTTCTTCGTGAGGCGAGAATCTCTCTGCTGTTTCTAGAATCGCATGCGCAATTGTCCAGCGCTGATAATCACTCGAAATCTCTTCACCGTAATTCTGCAGCGCTTCAACTTGAGTGATGGTGTGAAATGTACGACCACTGTGCAATTGAATATCTACATGGCTACCTGGCTCAAGGCGCGCACCAAACTTTGACATCGTGCGACGAACGCCCTTAGCAACTCCGCGAACGCGACCATGCTCTTTAGTCAGCATGGTGATGATGCGATCTGCTTCGCCTAGCTTTTGGGTGCGCAAAATGATTGCTTCATCCCGAAATAAGGCGCCCTTTTTACCCGAGCTGAATTGGGTACTCACGGCGTTAAGGGTAGTTAGCGAATGGCGCGATTGATTGCAGACACGACCGCTTTAAGTGAAGCGGTTGTTGTATTTGGGTCGATTCCAACGCCCCAAAAGACATCTCCATCAATTGCACACTCAAGATAAGCCGCCGCTGATGCGTCGCCACCGGATGAGAGTGCATGCTCGCTGAAATCTAGAACGCGAACATCTACACCGTAGTTATTGAGAATATTACAGAAGGCGGCGATTGGACCATTACCGCTTCCTGAAAGCTCAACTACTTCACCGCGATCGGTAATTTGAACCGTGAGTTGCACATCTTGGCCCAACTCAGATTTCTGAGAAAGCCCCTTCAAGCGAAATCTTCCCCACGGTGCAGATTCAGTCGGTAGATACTCATCTTCGAAAATCTGCCAGAGCTGATCTGCAGTTACTTCGCCGCCTTCGTGATCAGTCTTATGCTGAACAATCTTGGAGAACTCAATCTGTTGCCGACGTGGCAAATCAAGATGATGCTCACTCTTCAAAAGATAGGCAACACCACCTTTGCCTGATTGTGAATTAACGCGGATGACGGCTTCATATGAGCGACCGATATCTTTTGGATCAATTGGAAGATATGGGACCGCCCAGGTGTGCTGATCAGTTGGAACCCCAGCTGCTTTTGCATCGCGCTCTAAGTGTTCGAAGCCCTTCTTAATAGCATCTTGGTGCGAGCCCGAGAAAGCGGTAAAGACAAGGTCGCCACCATAAGGATGGCGCTCTGGGACCTTTAGCTGATTGGCATATTCAACGGTACGGCGAATCTCATCGATATCACTGAAATCAACATGTGGATCAATACCGTGTGAAACCAAGTTCATTCCGAGAGTCACAAGGCAAACATTTCCGGTGCGCTCACCGTTGCCGAAGAGCGTTCCTTCGATGCGATCTGCTCCCGCTAAATATCCAAGCTCTGCTGCTGCGACTCCAGTACCACGATCATTATGTGGGTGAAGTGAAACGATTACTGAATCGCGATTGTTGAGGTTGCGACACATCCACTCGATTGAATCGGCATAAACATTTGGTGTTGCCATTTCAACAGTTGCGGGAAGATTCATGATTGTCTTCCACTGCGGAGTTGGCTTCCAGATATCGTTGACTGCATTACAAACTTCGACTGCAAACTCGAGCTCTGTACCTGTATATGACTCAGGTGAATACTCGAAAGAAATCTTTGTCTCTGGAACGGTCGACATGAGATCTAAACAGAGTTTTGCGCCATCTGTAGCAATCTTCTTAATGCCATCTTTATCAAGACCAAATACAACGCGACGTTGCAGAGTTGATGTTGAGTTATAAAGGTGAATAATCGCCTGCTTTGCGCCCGCGACCGCTTCGTATGTACGGCGAATCAAGGGTTCGCGTGCCTGAGTAAGCACCTGAATGATCACATCATCAGGGATTAAATCTTCATCAATGATCTTGCGGACAAAATCAAAATCTGTCTGAGACGCTGATGGGAAACCAACTTCAATCTCTTTGTAACCCATCGCAACCAGCAACTTAAACATCGCAAGCTTGCGCGGGGTATCCATTGGGTCAATCAGCGCCTGATTGCCATCGCGAAGATCTACCGATGACCATTTTGGTGCTGCGGTGATTTTCTTATCTGGCCAGGTGCGATCTGCAAGCTCAACTGGAATAAATGATGAGTAACGATGCACAGGCATCTTCGAAGGTTTTTGCTCTGGGAAATTCATTTCTTTGCTCCTAGTTAGTTAGCCGAGTTATTACCGGCAACACCAAACCCCGCAGCGAGGAGACCGGTCAATCTCTTGGGCCGAAATCGCAAGCGATTCGGACCTTAGGCCTCGCTACGGCGGATAAGTAGGAGTCCGCGGAGCTTCATAGTGGGGTAATCCTACCCCCAAGCCCGCACTCTGCCAATACGCAGAGTAAATCATGAGGAGCTGGGTTCGCCTGATTTCAAATATTTCCCACTTTTGCCACGCTACATCAATCAAAAAAGGGGAGTAAAAATGTGCCGAAAAATATTGCTCGCGACAGTTATGGTTTTTATCTTTGCACAGCCGAGTGCATCAGCAGAACCTCCTCCTCCATTTAATGAATTTCAGGAGCGCCTCGTAATTGAAGCTTGCATCCTTTCTTCAGAGAAGCCCCACCTTTCTAAACACGTACCTGGAACTGTGAACGCAACTGCTAGGACAGTCTGCAAAGGAATCTCTGCAGGGCGCTTCCTTTCAATACGGATTACTTTAACTAGAGAAGATGGTGGAAACACTCCGCCGATTACTAAGAGTATTCAGGGAACAGGTTCACTCGTTGGCAATGTTTCCATGAGATGTATTTGGCAACCCCGCGATGCGTTGCTCGTGTATAGAATCAAGACAGTGCATAAGTTATCCAATGGGAAGACGAGAACGACAATGAATAATGCGACACTTAAATGTTGAGCTACTATCGAGAATCTATGGCGACTTATGTGCACCATATTCCACACGGCGAATTTGGAGTTGAGACTCGACCCGTCGTTCGTGAAGAAAGATTTGATAAGTACGCAAAATTTCCTGTGGTTCGATTCTTCTTGGCGCTTTATTTCATAGCTAGAGATGATGCATTCATCCGACCACATAAGCCAGATCCAAATAAGCCAATGTTTTATAGGCGATTTCTCTGGCGGGTTCACAACTGCGGGCAACGTAAAGATGGAACCTTCTACACCTCAGGTAACGCTGCAATGATTGTTTTTGAGGATTCTAAGGTCGTTTATGACTCAACGGTCGACAACATTCCTTTTCATGAACTCAAATCACGATTCGGAACGCACGGATAAAGAATTAGCCGGCGAGCGTTGAACCAAATATCTGCCAAGCGAGTGCTGATTTAGCAACGAGTGAGAGAGTGATGTAGGTGCGCTCACCACGAAGGTAATTGCTCCAACTTCCCACGCGCTTGTATTGCAACCATTGCACTAAGCCGAATGAGTTAAAGAATACGAAGATTGATAGCACGATTGCATAGACAAATACTGGCGCTGCAGTATCAGATGGACCACCAATACTCAATACATAGAATCCAATACCGAGCCATGGAATCAAGCCAGCGATGCATCCAAAGATAAACGGAAGCCAGCCACCATTTCCTGGTGACTCATATTTCTCTTGAAGCCAACCGAAGAGGATCATCGATGCATTGAGGCCAAAGAGAGCGATGATTGCTACAACATCTGAAACGCCAGTGATAAGAGCAATCAACACCAACATTACTGATGAGCTAATTGAGTATTCCACCCAGCGGAAGTAGTTGCGCTGTTGCAATAAGCCTTTTGAATAGCGGTTAAAGAATTGCGGCGATGCAACTAGGAAATGAAAGAATGAAGAGAGTCCCAAGAAGATTGCAACGGTGATACCAACTGGTGCATCGAAAAGCACTAAAGGATCAGCAAAGGTTGTTCCCGGAGGGCCCGCCATGTAGCGCGTAGCAATCGGCAAGCTAAAGTCATTAGAAAGCGCGAGCACGACCAGCATTTGAGCTAAGTGAAGAAAAGCTGCAATGAGGTTGTAGTTACGAAGGGACGCTGGGGTTATCTCTTTTTTCATACCGCTAATTTACAAGCGGGCTCGTTAAATCAAAGCTTCTAAAGCCTTAATTTCTCCCATGTCTTTTATCTCAAAGATCCACCGCTTAAATGGGCCCTCTTTCAGAGTAATGATTGCGCTGGGGGTACGGCGGTAGATGGCGCAGAAATCCTTGCCGCCGCGATATTTCATGGTTCCAAGGAGTACTCGAAAAGGAATGCCTGTGCCCGGAGCCCTTGTCCCTTTGAGATGTTCGGCGCTCCATGGGTTTTCTACAATCTCTACTGATTCGATATCAGAGAGCTTAGCTTCGGGAGAAGAGTGAAGTGCACCAATCTTCTCCATGCGTGAAAGATTGAGACGAACACGTCCGTCCTTAATTTGTAGATGTGCCATGTGAGAAGAATACTAACTGCGACGTTTAGAGGACGGGCAAATAACGATCAAGCTCGAACTGGCTTACCTGTCGGCGGTACTCCAACCATTCGGCTTGCTTATTGCGCAATACATATTCAAATACATGCTCACCCAAAGTTTCGCGCACTAGCTCGCTCTTCTCCATAACAGCAATTGCTTCATTGAGATTTGCGGGCAGGGTCTGCACATCAGTCGATGGCTCGAGCGGGTACTTACCCTCAATGCCCTTAAGGCCCGCAGCAATCATTACTGCATATGCCAAATATGGATTACAAGCAGAGTCTGGAGAGCGGAACTCGATGCGAGTTGAGTTCTCTTTATTCGGCTTGTACATCGGAATACGAACCAGGGCGCCACGATCATTATGGCCCCAGTTGATTATTGATGGTGCTTCTCCCCCACCTTGCAGGCGCTTATATGAGTTAACCCATTGATTAGTCACGGCAGTTATCTCTGAGGCATGCTTCAAAATTCCAGCAACGAACTGGCGTCCGATTTCAGAGAGATTGAGTTCGGCAGTGGGATCAAAGAAAGCATTCTTCTCACCGGCAAAGAGCGATACGTGGGTATGCATTCCAGATCCTGGATGATCGGTGAATGGCTTTGGCATAAAGGATGCGTAGAAACCTTGCTCGAGTGCAACCTCTTTGATTACATGACGAAATGTCATGATGTTATCTGCCGTGCTCAATGCATCTGCATAACGCAAGTCAATCTCTTGCTGACCTGGTGCGCCCTCATGATGGCTAAATTCAACTGATACGCCCATCGCCTCTAGCAATGTGATTGCCTGGCGACGGAAATCATGTCCGACAACTGCAGGGGTGTGATCGAAATATCCACCTTGATCAACAGGGACTGGCGCTACGCCTTTTTCAGGTTGTGATTTAAAGAGGAAGAACTCAATCTCAGGGTGGGTGTAACAGGTGTAACCCATCTCGGCAGCCTTTGCCAAAGTGCGACGTAATACATGGCGCGGATCAGTTGGAGAAGGTTCGCCATTAGGCAGAGTGATATCGCAGAACATACGAGCAGCACCTGGTGCTTCTGTGCGCCACGGCAGAATTGAAAATGTTGCAGGGTCTGGCTTTGCCAACATATCTGATTCATGGCGACGTGCAAATCCTTCGATAGCAGATCCATCAAAGCCAATGCCTTCTTCGAATGCACCACTTAACTCTGCTGGCGCAATTGCTACCGACTTAAGGGTCCCCAATACATCGGTAAACCACAATCTAATGAAACGAATATCGCGCTCTTCAATGGTGCGAAGAACGAACTCTTGCTGCTTGCTCATCTGGTCTGAGGACATGTCCCCATCTTGCCAATCTCAGATTACGGCCGTGTTACAAAATTAGAGTTCGCGCCAATGAGAAGTCATTGGCAGGCGGCGATCCTTGCCGAAGGCGCGCTTAGAAATCTTGGTTCCAGGTGGATATTGGCGGCGCTTGTATTCGGCGCGATCGACCATGGCAATCACGCGCTTTACGAGATCTTCGTCAAAGCCCATCGCAATCAAGGCATCGCGACCGTGATCCTCATCGACATAGTTACGTAGGACTTCATCAAGAATTTCGTAGGCGGGCAATGAATCAGAATCTTTTTGGTCAGGCCGAAGTTCAGCACTTGGCTCTTTCTCAATAGAGCGCACTGGGATCGGCGGGGTTTCACCAGCAGCTCGCGCTACCTCATTACGCCAACGAGATAAGGCCCAGACATCGACTTTGTAAATATCTTTAATCGGGGCGTAGCCGCCGACCGCGTCTCCATACAAAGTCGAATATCCGCAGGCGAGCTCTGATTTATTTCCGGTAGCAAGAACCAACATATTCTCTTGATTTGAAATCGCCATCAGTGTTGTGCCGCGAACTCGGGCTTGCAGATTTTCTTCAGCCAGCCCAGTGAGTTCGATTTCATCCATATAGGCATCGACCATGGTTTCGATGCGAACGGTGCGAAGTCCAAGTCCGGTATTT
>JBIKSV010000069.1:0-6461 GCA_044348425.1 Candidatus Planktophila sp.
TTAACGAGCTACCAAAGACGCGCAGCGGCAAGATTATGCGACGCCTATTAAAAGATGTTGCAGAAAATCGCGCTGTTGGAGATGCGACAACTTTGGCAGATCCAAATGTTATGAAGTTAATCTCTGAGGGATTAAAGAGCGCTAAAGACGAGGATTAATTGAGGTTTAAGAGCTTGAGCAATCTGGCGACCTCATCGCTCACATCATCTCTTCCTAACCCTATGTACTTTCTTGGGTCGGTAAGCCCTGGATTCTTCTCTAATTCGGTCCGCACGCGCTGAGTAAAAACACCATTGAGATGTGTGGCGATATTAATCTTCCGCATGCCTGCTCTAACTGCTTCTTGAAGATCAGAATCGCTGACGCCGGATGAGCCATGAAGAACAAGTGGAACTTTTACCTCTGCTGCAATATCTCGAATCAATTGAAAATCTAGTGAAGCATCACGTGTAGACATTGCATGAGATGAGCCCACAGCCACAGCAATCAGATGTGCTCCTGTCTCATTGGCAAAATCTCTCGCTTCAGCAGGTTTTGTTCTGATACCTGGTGCGTGAACTCCATCTTTACCGCCAACCTCACCGATTTCGACCTCAAGTGTTGCACCATAAGAATCACAGAGCGCACGCATGCGTTGGCTTGCTTGGACATTCTCTTTATAACTTAGTTTTGAACCGTCAAACATAACGGAGTCATACCCTAGATCAAGTGCCTGCTTTACAAGTTCTTCGCTCTCGGCGTGATCAAGATGAACAGAAATTGGCAGGGTGGACGCTTCGGCTATTGCAATCGTCGCTACTGATATTGGCTTTAGGGAACCATGATACTTAACGCAATTCTCACTTATTTGCAGGATCAAAGGGAGTTGTGACTTTTCTGCACCCAACACAAGCGCCTCTGCATGTTCGAGCAGAATGACATTAAAAGCACCAATAGCAGTGCTGCTATTGGCTTTTTCAGCCACTAATTTTCCGGATGTAGTTCGTGACATTCTCTGCGTTACACAACAATCACTTCTACGCCGAGCGCTTTAAATTCCTTAACTGTCTCTGGTGAAACACCATCATCTGTAATCAGAGTATCTATCTCGCTAATTGGGCTAATGGTTGCAAAGGCGCGCTTTGTGAATTTAGAACTATCAGTCACTACAACTAACTTGCGAGCGCGATTGACAACTTGCCGGTTTACTCGTGCTTCATCCTCATGATCTGCAGATGCACCTGTCACGGCGTCGATAGCGTCAACGCCAATAAAGGCGATATCAATGTTTACTTCTCTCAGAACTTCCTCTGCGAATGGACCAGTGAGTTCATACGATTGCGGACGTGCCACGCCTCCAGTAACAACAATCTTTATCTGATGGCGCACAGTTAGTTCTGCAGCGATATTGACAGCATTCGTGACGACCGTGAGGGCCGGCTGAGAATCCGATTGCTCTCCCGGAGCAAATTCAGGGCGAGCTACCAGCGCTCTTGCGACTGCAGTAGTTGTTGTACCGCCATTGATTCCGATAATTGCGTACCTTGGAACTAGCTCTGCCGCAGCTTGGGCGATACGTTCTTTCGCTTCATCGCCTCTGGCAACTTTGTAGTTAAGAGGCAGAGCGATTGATCCGCCAGATGCAACGGCGCCACCATGCGTGCGCGAGAGCAATTGTCTTTTAGCGAGAGCATCAAAATCTCGGCGTACCGTGGCAGGAGAGACATCCAGTAAGAGGGCAACTTCTTCAACCTCTAGGCTGCTGCGCTCAACTGCTAGTTCGAGGATTCTGCTCAGGCGATCCTGCTTATTCATCAAAGACCCCCGCTCTCATTAAGAAGAATGTAGTAGAGATGTGCAAGATTTGACCTGCTTCACCCCAAATGAGCATTAGAGCTATCCCAAATAGTGGGAAATTTGCTCGAATATGCTCGTAAACTTAATATTAAAACCAAAATAATGCAAAATTTATTGACTCACTCTTTCTTTCTACCTATAGTTCGCGACATGTCTGACTCATTCAACACCGAGCTCGAGATAACTTCCCAGCCCGATATTTGGCGCCAAGTTGCCCAATTCGCACCCGAGGCTATCCATCGCCTGCCACAACGTGGCGAAAAAGTCGCTGTCGTTGGATGCGGCACTTCTTGGTTTATGGCGATGGCCTACGCCGCTCTACGTGAAGCTGCTGGCCATGGGTTAACAGATGTCTATGCAGGTTCTCAGTACAACCACAACCGGAATTACGATCGAATTGTTCTTATCTCCCGTTCTGGCACAACAACTGAAATCATTGATCTCTTAGCAACGCTAAAGACTCCATCAGTCGCCCTTACCTCTATCCATGGCTCACGCTTTGCAGAACTCGCAAGTGATGCAATTGTGATGGATTTTGCCGATGAAAAATCAATTATTCAGACTCGATGGGCAACAGCTGCGCTAGGCCTTTTGCGTACCTCTTTAGGATTTGATTTAAATTCGATAATTGCAGATGCAGAAACTGCTGTTGCGAGTGATCTCAGCAGGCTCGCAGGCGTCGATCAAATAACTTTCCTTGGTTCTGGTTGGACTATCGGACTTGCCCACGAAGCAGCTCTTAAGACTCGTGAAGCTGGCCAATTCTGGGCTGAGGCATATCCTCATCTGGAATACCGACATGGTCCATTATCTGTTTCTCAACCTGGCCGCGCTGTCTGGGCTTTTGGCGAACTACCTCAAGATCTCATCCGCGATATCGAAGGCACCGGCGCAATTCTTGAAACCAGCACCCTTGACCCAATGGCGCATCTCATCCGTGCTCAACGTTTAGCAGTTGAAATTGCCAAAGCTCGAAATCTTGACGCGGATTTCCCGCGTGGGCTTACTCGTTCAATTATTCTCACCAAGTAAATACACTTCCTCTGTGAGGTATGTAGTTGCGGTAGACATTGGTGGCACCGATATTAAGGCTGCCTTGGTAGATGAAAAATTCACCGTTATCACTTCGCTATTAAGGCCCACTCCGAAGCAAGATAGCAGTGCAACCAAAACCATCACGGTAATCAAAGAGATTGTTGATGAGCTTTCAGTTGGGTACACAATCTCTGCACTAGGTGTCTGTGTTTGTGGAGTCTTTGATGATGAGCATGGAATATGCATCTGGTCAGGCAATCTGAATTGGAAAAATATTCACCTGCGCGATCTCTTGGTCGAAAAGCTAGATATTCCAGTTGCTGCCGGGCACGATATTCGTACCGCCGGAACTGCCGAAATACGAAATGGCGCTGCATCTGGCTACACAAATTCAATCTTTATAGCAATCGGAACAGGTATTGCAGCTTCGCTAGTAATTGATGGCTCTATTCGTTCTGCTGGTGGATATGCAGGTGAAATCGGCCATCTCAATGTCGGTGGCACTGCGCACTGTGTCTGCGGTCAAATCGGTTGCCTTGAAGCAGAAGCTTCCGCACTAGCTATCAGCACAGCATATGAGAAAGCCTCTGGACAGAGTGGCGTGAGTACCGAAGAGATTGCAAATTTAGTCCGCGATGGTGACCCAACCGCAAGTAAAGTTTGGAATCAGGCAATGCTTTCACTGGCTCGCGCTTGCGAATCTCTCATTACAACTCTTTCGCCAGAGGCAATAATCTTTGGTGGCGGCCTAGCAAAATCTAAAGACTTACTTATTCATCCAATATCAAAAGCTCTTGATGAGCGGCTTACCTTTCAGCGTAAACCAGAGTTAAAAATAGCGTTCTACGAATCACAGGCTGGCACTATTGGCTCTGCAATGGCTGCATTTGATCTCATTCAAGAGGCGCTGTGAAGCGACATATTCACGCAGCACACGCAGTCGTTGATGCTGATGTGGTTTCAAATATCTGTATCGAAGTTTCGCAGGGTTTAATCGCCGCAATTTCATATGACTGTGCAACTGATGCAGACCGCCTGATTTCCGGCACTGTAATTCCAGGTTTTGTTGATATCCATTGTCATGGTGGAGGCGGTTTTTATTTCTCTGATGTCGATGCTGCAAACATTGAGAAAGCACGGCAGATACATCAAGAGCATGGCACAACAACTTTGCTGGCATCTCTGGTCACCCAACCAATTGGCGTTCTCGAAGAAGAGATTCAACGATTGATACCACTTGTGAATAAAGGAGTCTTTGCAGGAATTCATCTAGAGGGTCCTTATCTTTCAGAGGCAAGATGTGGTGCTCACCAACCTGATCTCCTTCGCTCTCCTGAGATTGAAGAACTCTCGGCCCTTATTGATTGTGGCGCAGGCACAATTGTGATGGTCACGCTTGCGCCCGAGCTCGAAGGTGGTATTGAAGCTATTAAATACTTAACATCACGAGGTGTAAAAGTTGCACTTGGGCATAGCCAAGCAAGCGCCGCAACAACAGCAGAAGCGCTCAAGGCGGGCGCCTCATTGATAACTCACTTCACTAACGGCATGCCGAAGCTCGAAGATTCAGTTGACACAATCACCACATCTGCACTTAGTGCCAGCGATATTCCGCTGGAGATAATTCTCGATGGTGTTCATTTATCTGAAGCAACCTTGGCATCTGTTAAGGGTTCTGGTGCGAATCGAATCATCCTTATTACTGATGCTATCTCTGCAGCTGGAGACGATGATGGCCATTATCAAATCGGCACACTTGATGTAACCGTTGAAAATAGCATTGCCCGCCTAAAATCTAACGGTTCTCTGGCTGGTAGCACTCTCACCATGGATATAGCCTTTAGAAATCTTATGCAATCAGGTTCATCATTATCGGAAGCGGTGAATGCAGCCTCTGCATTGCCGGCAAAAACTCTGGGCCTCAATGATGTTGGTTCTATTTCAGTTGGAAAGAAAGCTCATTTACTAGAACTTTCATCAGAGAACCACATTACTTTGATTGAAACTTGAGTTCGATCTGCTCTTTTAGCTCCATGATTACTGATGGTGCGTATGTGTTTATCTCGAGATATACCTTGCTCTCTGAGACGAAGTTTTGGCCGGTAGCCCAAGGCGCCCATAAAAGTACTGTGCCAACAAGATAGATCACAATAATTACTTTTGCTCCATCGAGGAGCGCGCCGATTAAAGAGTTAAACCACGCTAAAGGTCCACGGACAATTGTGATTTTGAGTGCTTTTGCAACTAAGGAACCCGCCCAGGTACCGACAACAGCACCGGCAATAATTGCAAGAATCACCCATGCGCTTTGATTGTATTGAAGAGCAAGGTAAAGGCCACCGATTGCACCGGCGATGTAACCAACGCTGCGAAGTAAAGATTTAATGAAACCATCTCGGTAACCGCTGACTATTGCAAGCACAAGTGCAATTACTGCGATGATATCAAAAATCATGAGGCTCCTAAGTGCTTCTGTGATAACTCTTTCAATTCAGCAACTGATTTTATCGGACCAATATGCTTAAAGACTGTTTCGCCATTAGATCCAATAAACCAAGTGACAGGAACGCCCATTCCAAAGTACTTTCGTGTGGAACCATCTTTGTCATAGAGATTGGGCCAGGTTATTCCGTAGTCGCGCACAAATTCTTGACCATCTGCAGGGCTTTGCTCTTCGACATCGATGCCAATGAGTTGAATAGATGAATCCATCTGAGCATAAAAATCACGGAAAAACGGGATCTCATCACGGCATGGTTCACACCACGAGCCCCACACATTGATTATCGCTGGGCCTTTGATTAAATCGACTGGGACGCCCGCGGAGCCATCGAGGCAATCTAATGACTTGCCCCCTGACTTGTTCTGAAATGTCACTATCTCAGAACAGGCAACTACTTCGCCGTTGAGGTTTGGCGTAGATGTTGTGCACCCACTGATGAGAAGAAATAGCGGCAACGCCAAAATCACTTTCTTCATCGAAAATCCTCGTCGCTCTTTAACAGTAACGCAGCTTTTTTGGGATCGGTCTCACCGATCCCAAATGAAGGACATTGCTTTGCCAGCGGGCAAGCACCACAGGCAGGTTTACGTGAATGACAGACACGGCGTCCATGCCAAATCATTCGCTGCGAAAGATTGGTCCATTCTTTCTGTGGAATAAGCTCGCCAACTTCATGTTCAACTTTCACGGGATCAGTTGAAGTTGTCCACCCAAATCTTCGGGATAATCGCCCAAAATGTGTATCGACTGTAATTCCTGGAATTCCAAATGCATGACCGAGTACGACATTTGCAGTTTTGCGTCCAACTCCTGGCAAGGTAATCAACTCTTCGATAGTTGATGGAACAACACTGTCATATTCCTCAACCAACTTTCGGCCTAAGCCCTTGAGGTGTCGCGCCTTTGAATGATAAAAACCGGCAGAAAATATGAACTCTTCAATTTCAGCAAGTGGCGCTTTCGCATAATCAATTGGGTGGCGATATTTCTTAAAGAGCGCAGGGGTTATCTGGTTGATCCGCTTGTCGGTGCATTGAGCCGATAGAACAACTGCAACCATAAGTTCTAAGGGATTTCTAAAGTCCAG
>JBIKSV010000070.1:0-6393 GCA_044348425.1 Candidatus Planktophila sp.
GTTATGAGCCCAGCGAGCTACCGAGCTGCTCCACCCCGCGTCGGTATTCGTATTCTAGGTGGAGAGCGCTCACTTCACCAAATTGCTGATTCTTCTCTAGAAGATTCAGCGTGACCAAATTGCTGATGTGAGTTACCCAGTGCTTGTTACTTGGTACGAGCCTGCGCAGCAATAGCAGCAGCAAGAGCAGCCTTTAAGCGATCTTGTGCTCGACCATATGCTGCAAAGTCACCCTTTGCAAGTGCAGTCTGTCCATCTGCAAGAGCTTGTCTCGCTGCAGCGAGTGCAGTGTCTAGATCTGCAGAGCTATTAGTTGTAATTGGCGCAGTTCCTGTTGAGGCATCACCAGCTCCAGCACCGAATACTTGATCGAGTGCACCCTTGAGTGAACTATCAAAACCAATCACATCACCAAATGAGACGAGAACCTTTTGGAGTAATGGATAAGCAGCATCGTTAGATGTTGCTTGTACATATACAGGTTGCACATAGAGCAGGCCTCCACCGACAGGAAGTGTCAGAAGATTTCCGAGAATTACATTTGATCCACCTTGACGCAAGAGTGAGAGTGCGTTTGCAACTTCTGGCTTGGCCTCAAAGTTAGATGCAATCTGAGATGGACCTGGAATGTTTGTACTACGAGGAAGCTGTAGCACTGTCATCTTTCCGTAATTTGGACCTGGATCAGAATTTACTACTGCAAATGCTGAGAGGTTTTCACGGCTTCCGCGAGGTACGAATGGAGTTGTCAATGAGAATGAAGGCTTGGTCTCATTAGGAAGCTTCATAGTCAGGTAATACGGAGGTTGTGCGCCCGCATTAGCGCCGAATGTTGAAGGGTCACGTGGAATACGCCAGAAGTCCTGGCCACCATAGAACGCTGCTGCGCTCTTGACGTGATACGAACTCAAAACATCACGTTGAACGCGGAAGATATCTTCTGGATAGCGAAGATGCTTCATGAGATCTTTTGAAATTTCACTCTTAGCAGTAACAGTATTTGGGAATGCCTTCATCCAGGTCTTGAGAACTGGATCCTTCTCATCCCACTGGTAGAGAGTCACTGTGCCGTCATAGGCGTCAACCGTTGCTTTTACAGAGTTGCGAATGTAGTTAACGCTCTGATTTCCTTGGACGGTTATTACAGATGATGGTGCAGTGAGTGCATCACTGGTCGCATCTGCGAGTGTGGTGCGCTGGGCATATGGATATCCAGCACTCGTTGTGTAACCATCGATAATCCACTTAATCTTGCCATCAACGATTGCTGGGTATGGATCTCCATCGAGAGTCATCCATGGTGCAACCTTTGCCACACGCTCACGAGGTGAACGGTTGTAGAGAATCTTTGAATCTTTATTGATGAGGTTGGAGAGAAGAATTCTCTGCTCTTGATACTGGACAGCAAAGAGCAACTTATTGAGGAAGCCTCCTACTGGTACGCCGCCTTCACCTGTATAGGTGTAATTCTTCTGGCCGCTTGCTGATGAATCATCTGGATAGTCGAATTCAACTGGTTCGCCATTTGTTGAGCCACCAATAATCGAATATTCAGGTGCGTTCTCGCCAAAGTAAACGCGGGGCTGGAAATCACCGAGGCCCTTTGTAGGTGGAAGATCTCCAACGAGGAAGCTTGGCTTTCCATCTGCATCAACGGTGTTTCCGAAAGCTGCGACAAAACCAAATCCGTGTGTATAGACAAGGTGATCGTTAATCCAGTTACGACTTGGGTTTCCATCAATATTGAGTTCACGAACAGCGACTACTGCATCGCGACTTACGCCATTGACTTCGTAGCGATCAATATCGAGTGACTCTGAAAATGCGTAGTAAGGCTTAATCTGTTGGAGCTGACGGAATGTTGATGAAAGGACGTTGGGATCCATCAAGCGAATGTTGTTGATGTTTACTGAGTCACGCGCCAACTCCTTTGAGGTGGTAGTCAGCGCAGCGTCGTAATCTTGTACATCCACATTATCGATTCCGTAAGCAACGCGCGTGGCATCGATATTACGCTGAATAAATGGGGCTTCCTTCGATGATTCTGAAGGTTTGACCTGGAACTGCTGGATTGCTGCAGGGTAGATGCCTGCAATCAAGACTGATGAGATAACCATCAACGCTGTTCCGGCAATTGGCAGAATCACAGAGCGGCGGAAGATATTTGCAAAGAAGAGAAGTGCACAGATGAGCGCGATTCCCGAGAGAATTGCTTTAGCAGGAAGCAGTGCATTGATATCTGAATAAGTTGCGCCGGTAATCAAGCGATTCTCTTTTAAGACCAAGGCGTAACGATCAATCCAGTAAGCCACTGCCTTCACGAGAACGATGAGACCAAAGAGAATGGAGAGCTGAACGCGAGCTGCAACTGTTGTGCGATCTGATGGTGCTTGTGGACGGATTCCGCCATACATGTAATGGACAAAGAGAGTTGTAATTGTCGCAAGAACAAGAGCAGAGATTGTCCAACCAATAAGCGCCTGAATGAGTGGGAGCTTAAATGCGAAGAAAGAGATATCCATACCGAATTGCGGATCAGTTACACCGAAATCAGTTGAGTTTCTAAAGAGAAGATATTCACGCCAGAAAAGTGTTCCGGATGTTCCAGCAAAGTAAGCGATTGCAAGAAAGAGTCCGATAAAGACATAGCGAAGGTAAGGTTCGATTTGTCCACGTAAACGCTCAACACCATTGAGTTCGATTGCAGTCGGCACATAGAAAGGGCGACGCTTATAAGCGAAGAAGATATTGAGCGAAATGATGGCCGAAGTGAGCAGACCGACTACTAAGAATAGTTCGATACGAGTTGTAAGCACCTTGGTCCAAACGCTGGTGAAATCAACTGATTTAAACCAGAGCCAATCGATGTAGTAACCACTGAAGGAGACGATGATTGCTCCGATTATTGCGATTACACCAGCGGTTATTGCGAGGGGGGCACGATTTCTATTCATGCGCGTACGCTAGCGCACCCTTGAATTCCTGCAGAATTTACCTGCTTTGTTTCCTGTGAATCGTTCACAAGAAAGGCGACAGCCTGATCAAGGCTCTCCACGGCTATAACGGTGATGCCCTCCACCTGTGGTGGGAGCTCGTCGCAGTTGGCCTTGGAGATGAAGAGCAGCTCGGCGCCTACCTGCTTGGCCCCGATGATCTTCTCAACAACGCCTCCAATGGGTCCGACTTCGCCGGTGGCTGAGATGGTTCCGGTGCCGGCAATCTTTCGTCCCTGCAAAATATCTGTCGGTGTAAAGAGTTCGACTATTCCGAGAGCAAAGATTAATCCGCCACTTGGTCCGCCAGTATTTTTAAGTGAGACCTTTACTGATGACTCATCCACTTGCGATAAATCTACTTCAGGAAATCTTGCAGCGAGCTGATTTTTGGCAGCGGAAAAGGCAACGTTCTGCGAGGTATCCATCTCTTTCTTACTCACTGCGAGCTCTTTCTTGTTATTGGTATCTCGCTGATAGATGGCAGAGCGAGGTACGACTACGCAATCACCCCAGACCCAGCATCCAGTAACTGCAGAGCCAAAGACATATGTATCAGGGTTAGTAACAAGAATCGTTAAGAGATAGAGCTGGCCATTAGCAGGGTAGCTCTTTATTTCATCAGCGCCCTTTGAATCCTTTATTGAAAGGATCTTTGGAAAGAGCGGAGATGGATCACCAGGAGTAATGATGACAAAGTTCATCGGGGTAAAGAGGGCGATAGCCATTGTGATTGAAAAGAAGTATGTAAAGGTGCGTGGTGCGCGTGTGAAGCGAAGGTTACTTACTCGTCGGATCATCATCTTTACGTGAGATATCCTGTTTTGAGTTATCCCGGAAAGAATTCTGGAATCTTTCAAATCGGTTGACTGAGCGAGATGTGCCTTTTTCGAATTTCCTTTTAAATTGTGAGACCCAGAGGATGTAACCCAAGGCTCCAATTACTCCAGCGAGAGGCACGAGCCACCAAATAAGGGCGGTGAAGGCAGAGGAAGAGGCGGTCAAAGTGCTCAAATGCATAGAATTAGAGTAGTCGTAGCGGGAAGAAAGTGCCTCTTTTGACTGTTCTACCTCCTAGAATTGAAAAGTTCTCTCAACTAGTAATCAACGTTTATTGAAGTAAGGAGTCGGCTATGGCGGGTTTTGGTTTCACCCCGAACGACCCCGGAAACAATGAGGGCGAGGATAACGATAAGAATCGCGAGAACCTCGAAGCGATGATGCGCCAGATGCAAGAACAGATTAAACAACAATTCGAACAGCTCGGAATCAGCACCGGTTTTGCTGGTTTTGGGATACCTGGCTTCGGTGCACCTGCCGATGGAAAAGCAGAAGCACTTCCACTTGCAACAGTGCGCGATGTTGCAAAGAAGTTTGCGACCACAGCGGGGTCACAACCATTGGGAACAAAAGATCTCACTGCAATTGATAGCGCATGTGAAATTGCAGATATCTGGCTCAATGAAGCAACACTCTTTCCTGCAACATCTTCATCTTTGCCTCGCGCAATCAGTCGACTCGATTGGATTGACTCAACTCTGCCTGGTTGGCAAGCAACCATGGAGCCACTCGCCGCAGGGCTTACCGCTGCAATTTCGCGCCTGCTCGATGAAGGTATGAATTCGAACGGCGAAGCTGAAGAATCTCCGATTCCGGTAGGGGCTATTGCAGGCTTACTTAAGAGCTTTATTGGTTCGATGATTGCTACGCAATTGGGGCAGGCGATCGGGTCAATCTCGATATCTGCAGTCGGTGCCCATGATGCGGGTCTTCCTATTCTCGAGCCAGCCCGCCCCCTTTTAATCCCCGAAAACATTGATCGATGGGGCGCCGATACAGAGATTCCGAAGACAGAGATTTACCTATTCCACGCGCTCCGCGAAGGAGCAACTGCGCGCCTTTTCGAACATAATCCTTGGATTGTCTCTTACATCCGTAGTGCCATTGTTGAATACGGAGCAGGTATCAAAATTGATTTAGATGCTATTCAGCAACAAGCAGAAGAAGCGATGAATAACGGTGCAAATGAAATTTCAATCGCTCTCGATGCAGGAATTTTCACTCCAGAAGAGACTCCTTCACAACGTGCAGCTCTCTCAAAACTCGAAACAGTCCTAGCACTTGTCGATGGATGGGCAGATGATGTCGCAACTCTCGCAGCAGGAGATCGCTTGCCTTCAATAACAGCGCTGCGAGAATTACAACGGCGAACTCGTGCAACAAATGCACCGTCACAACAATTATTCAAAACGATGTTGGGTCTTGAAGTCTCTCCAAAGTTATCAAGAGAAGCGAGCGCGTTCTGGAATCAGATTCGCACGACAAAAGATATTGCTGCGCGCGATAACATTTGGTCTGGAATTCTTCCGAGCGCCTCTGAGTTACTGGCGCCAGATCTCTTCCTTGCATCCACTGAGATTCCTGACGACCTGAGCGGTCTCATTTAACTCAAGGCTCACTACGTGGCCGGCTCTCCTCTAGCTGGGGATACCCCCAACAAAAAGCGAAGCCCCCGGGGCCACATTTCAATATCTGCCTTCCCCTTGCAGATATCGAACGGTTATCCGGGGACTTCGTATGCGCAAAGTACGACGAAATGACCGTGTGTGCAACTAGCTAGGCGACATTTCTGCAATAGAGTCTGTTGAATGAATGGCATGGATGAGATGGAGAGTGATGATCTAACTCTCCCCGGAATCACTGAAGGTGAGATTCTGGTCATCCGCTCTACTCGTCGTAAGAAATCTAGCTCTGCCTATCGCCAAGGCGGTCGAATAGTTATCTCAATTCCTGCTCGCATGAGTAAAGCTGAGGAGAGCCAGGTTGTTCCAGAGCTGATTGCAATTATCCGAGCTCGTGAAGCTGCAAAGACCCCGCTCGAGTCGGTCCTTGCAGAGCGAATCGACCAATTGTTGACCGAACTCGCTCCAGAGATCACTGAACGACCTCTCTCGGTGAGCTGGAAGCCGATGCGCGAGCGCTGGGGCTCATGCACCACAGTTGACCGAACGATTCGAATCTCAGATCGCCTCCAACTGGCTCCTGCCTACGCCCTTGACTATGTCCTCTTCCATGAGGCTATCCATCTGCGCCACTTCGACCACGGGCCGGCCTTTACCGAGACTTTGGCCCGTTATGAGGACTCTGAGCTTGCTAGCGCCTATCTCGATGGGTATGAGGCAGCTGAGAGGGCGCTTGCTGACCCTGTTGAGCTCAAAAAGCTCCGCAAGTAGGGCAAATACCTTTGCGTGGCCGCCAAGACTCAGGCATAAATTCGGCGCCTATTTCACCCTTTTGAGCGTGGGCAGGAGTATGGTTTCAACCAATACGCGTGGCCGCACAACCCGGCTACGTCGATTGGAGGCAATCATGGCAGATGTAGAGACATATAAGGGTGACG
>JBIKSV010000071.1:0-6376 GCA_044348425.1 Candidatus Planktophila sp.
TTTCAATTACGCGAGTAACAGAAGCTGGCGTAGACAAGATCGAATCATCCTTGCCAGCGGTCGTTAGCGTTGTTGAGAAGATTAATGAGCCACGTTATCCATCATTTAAGGGAATCATGGCTGCCAAGAAAAAGACTATCGATGTAAAGGATGTTGCGAGCATCGGAGTCACTCTTGATAGCGCATGGTCTGTCGTAAATGATGCAACACCTCGCCCACCTCGTGCGGCAGGTCAGAAAGTTACCGATGATGGCAATGGCGGAGCAGCCCTTGTTACATTCCTAGCAGAGAAGAAGTTGTTATGAGCACAGCATTAATTCTTAGTGATTTTTCAGGTGATAAAGCCAGCAAAACAACGGCAGAACTAGCAACTGCTGGTGCCCGTATCGGCGAAGTCACTGCCATTGTTCTCGCGGCCCCTGGTGCAGGAGCGGCATTAGCTGCCACAGTTAATCAAGGTCCCATTGCAAAAGTTATCGTCGTAGAGTCAGCAGATTTTGCAGCACATGGCGTAGCAGCATCAGCTGATGCAATCGCTCAGCTTGTAAAGAGCCAATCACCAAAGGCGCTTCTTATTGCATCCCACGCCTTCGGCAAAGAGGTTGCAGCCCGCGTTGCAGTCGCAACAGATTCAGGAATTATCACCGATGCAGTCGATGTTGATGCTGATGTGATTGCTACTCAATTGGTATTCGGTGGATCAACAACTGTTCGATCATCGGTCAGCAATGGTGTTCCAGTCATCACTATTCGCCCAAATTCAATTGCGGCAGATTTCTCTGCAGCATCACCTGCAATCTCAACTGAGTCAATATCAATTGCAGAGAGTGCGAAGAAATCAAAGATCTCTTCTTCACAACCACCAGTCAAGGGTGGTCGCCCAGAACTTACTGAGGCAAATATTGTTGTCTCAGGTGGGCGAGGTACAGATGGCAATTTCTCAGCAGTCGAAGCTTTCGCTGACTCATTAGGTGCCGCGGTCGGTGCATCACGCGCAGCAACAGATGCAGGTTGGTATCCACATTCACATCAGGTTGGTCAGACAGGTAAAACTGTCAGCCCAACTCTCTATGTTGCGTGCGGTATCTCTGGAGCAATTCAGCACCGTGCTGGCATGCAGACTTCTAAGACAATCGTTGTGGTCAATAAAGATCCTGAGGCGCCACTCTTTGAGATAGCTGATTTCGGCGTAGTGGGAGACCTCTTCGCCGTATTGCCACCTGCAACAGAAGGCGTTCTCGCAAGTAAGGCTTAGGCCCCTTACAGCAATCCAGACTGAATCAATCTTGGCCGATTCAATCTAGACTGGCCTCATGAGCGTCTATCTCGATCATGCGGCAACAACGCCGATGAACCCTCTTGCAATAGAGGTGATGTCGAGCGCTCTTGCCCAAGTTGGCAATCCATCTTCTCTGCACTCTGATGGCCGTGCTGCCCGTCGCGGAGTTGAGGATGCGCGCGATCAAATCGCTGCGAATTTAGGATGCCAAGCGAGCGAGATTATCTTTACCGGTTCTGGCACTGAAGCAAACAACATCGCGATTAAAGGTCTTTTCTGGTTTCGTAATTCAGATAAGTCACGGCCCATAGTCATTACATCGGCCATTGAACATCAAGCGATTCTCGAACCAGCGCAATGGTTGGCCTCTCACGAGGGCGCAAAACATATTCTTATTCCAGTCGATAGCAATAGCGTAATCAATCTCGAATTTTTAAAGCAATTAGTTGCTGAGCGCGCAGATGAGATCGCACTCATCTCTGTCATGCATAGCAATAACGAGACCGGAGTAATCCAACCTCTTGCAGAAGTGATTGCAATAGCTGGAGATATCCCAGTGCACTCAGATGCAGTTCAATCATGGAACAAAGTAGATCTCTCATTTAGCGGATTAGGTCTCTTTGCCCTCTCACTGAGTGGCCACAAAGTTGGCGGTCCTATCGGAATCGGTGCGCTGGTATTACGTCGTGGCGTTGATATCCCAGCTCTGATTCACGGGGGAGGACAAGAGCGCGAGATTCGAAGCGGCACAGTAAATGCGCCTTCGATTATTGCTTTGGCTCGAGCGATTACACATTCAAATTTCTCTGCGCCGGCAATAAAGAAACTTCGCGAAAACTTTGAGCAATCTCTCGTGGCACTTATTCCTGATGCGGTAATCAATGGATCTAAAGCTGAACGACTACCAGGCATTACAAGTGCGACAATCCCTCACGCTGCCAACGAAACGATGCTCTTACTTCTTGATGGCGAGAAGGTATCGGCCTCAACTGGTGCGGCGTGTACTGCGGGAGTCCATCGCCCCAGCCATGTCCTGGAATCGATGGGGCTCGATGATGGTGCTGTGATGTCCACTCTTCGTTTCTCATTCGGTGCAACCACGACTCAAGCAGATATCGAAAGTGCTCTGGCAGCGCTACCTGGTGTTGTTGAACGCGCTCGTAAGGCAGGTCGCGCATGAAACTAATCGCCGCAATGTCTGGGGGAGTCGATTCTGCTGTTGCTGCAGCTCGCGCGGTCGAAGAAGGCCACGATGTAATTGGAGTACACCTAGCGCTCTCATCTAATCCGCAGAAATATCGCAGCGGTGCTCGTGGGTGTTGCACCATTGAAGATTCACACGATGCTCGTCGCGCCGCCGATGTCATTGGCATTCCTTTTTACATCTGGGATATGGCTGATGAGTTCCATGAAAATGTCGTTGAAAACTTTATGTCGGAATACAAAGCTGGTCGCACTCCAAACCCTTGTTTGCGTTGCAATGAGAAAATTAAATTTGCTGCAGTACTAGATCGCGCTAAAGCGATGGGTTTTGATGGAGTAGTCACAGGTCATTACGCCCGCACAGTTGATACAGCAGATGGCAAGACTCTGCACCGTGCAGTTGATCCACTCAAAGATCAGTCATATGTATTGGCAGTTCTCAACCGTGAACAAATTGCTGGTGCGATATTTCCTTTGGGAGATACCGAGAAAGTTGATATCCGCATCGAAGCCGAACGACGTGGCTTAGCTGTTGCCCAGAAGCCAGATAGCCATGACATCTGCTTTGTTCCTTCAGGTGATAATGCCGGTTGGTTGCGTGAGCGGATGGGTAGTGAAGATGGCCCAATCGTGGATCAAGATGGCAATCAATTGGGTACCCATAAAGGTGCCTACACATACACAATCGGCCAGCGCAAAGGTTTGGGTCTGACTGTTCCGACTGTCGATGGCTCACCACGCTTTGTTCTCAAAATCGAACCTGTGACAAACACAGTTGTCGTAGGTGCGCGAGAAGATTTAGCAGTGAGCTACATCAAGGGTGAAAATCCAATTGTCTGTGGTCCTGCAATTAGCGCCGGCACACACCGTGGTTTTGCACAGATTCGCGCCCATGGCGCACCACTGCCAGCTTCATATTCATACGAAAACGGTTTCCTTACCGCTCAATTAGATGAGCCATTGCTCGGACTAGCAACCGGACAAGCAGTTGTTATTTATGACGGTGATCGCGTGGTGGCATCAGCAACAATTTGCGAGACAGCATGAGCGCAGCTGATAACAACCAGGCACGCCACCGCATTGTTGAGCTAACCCAGGAGATTCGCGACCATCAATTTAAATACTATGTACTTGATGCACCAACTATTACAGATGCGCAATTCGATAAATTGCTTACAGAGCTCTCTGCGCTAGAGGCAAAACATCCCGAGCTACTTGAGCCAGATTCTCCATCTCTGAAAATCGGTGGTGGTTTCTCAACTGCTTTCACCCAGCATGATCACATCGAAAAGATGATGAGCCTCGATAACGTCTTTGACGCAGCTGAACTCAATGCGTGGTTTGACCGAGTTGAGAAAGAATCGCCATCCCCACAATATCTATGCGAACTCAAAGTCGATGGGCTTGCTATTAACTTGTTATACGAGAACGGTCAGCTAACTAGAGCGCTCACTAGAGGCAATGGTGTTACGGGTGAAGATGTCACTCTCAATGTAAAGACAATTAAAGGTTTGCCTCATCAATTAACTGGCAAGAAGATTCCAAATCAAATAGAAGTTCGTGGCGAAGTCTTCTTTCCAGTTGCTGCTTTTAATCAACTCAACGAAGAGCTTGAAGAAGCGGGCAAGCCGTTATTTGCGAATCCACGCAATTGCGCTGCTGGTTCGCTGCGCCAGAAAGATCCACGCGTTACTGCATCTCGAAACTTAAGTGTGGTTGTCCATGGAGTGGGTGCGAATGATGGCTTAGCCTTTACTGAACAATCTGCAGCATATGGCGAGTTAAAGAAGCTGGGCTTGCCAACATCTGAAAGATTTAAAGTAAGCGTTACACGTGCCGAAGTCCTTGAATTTATTGAGTACTACAACGAGCACCGCCACGATGTCGAACACGAAATCGATGGAATCGTTATCAAAGTAGATTCAATCGCCGAACAGAATAAATTGGGCTTTACTTCACGTGCTCCTAAGTGGGCCATTGCCTATAAATATCCACCCGAAGAAGTAACCACAAAGCTGCTCGATATCAAGGTCAGCGTTGGTCGCACCGGGCGCGTGACTCCATTTGCGTTTATGGAACCCGTGAAAGTTGCTGGCTCAACCGTCACCAATGCAACGCTTCATAATCAAGAAGAGATTGAACGTAAAGGTGTCCTAATCGGCGACACTGTCATCATTCGCAAAGCGGGAGATGTAATCCCTGAGGTGCTAGGACCAGTTCTTGATAAGCGCACAGGTAAAGAGAAGAAGTTTGTAATGCCTACACATTGTCCTGAGTGTGGTTCGGCGCTGAAAGCAATCACTGAGGGCGATGTAGATATCCGCTGTACAAATCAACGCAGTTGCCCAGCCCAATTGCGTGAGCGTATTTTCTATATCGGATCTCGCGCCGCCCTTGATATTGATGTGCTGGGCCTCGAAGCAGCCGTTGCATTACTTGCAGACAAGATAATCGAGGATGAGGGCGATCTCTTTGCGCTCACAGAGGCACAACTTGTTAACTCTCCATTCTTTACCAAGAAAGATGGCACAACAGGAAAGAACGTCGAGAAATTACTTGCCGCACTTGAAGATGCAAAGAGCCGTCCACTTTGGCGAACAATTGTTGCGCTCTCGATTCGCCACGTTGGTCCAACGGCTGCACAAGCGCTAGCGAATCGACTCGGTTCTATGGATGCAATCTCTAAGGCAAGCGTCGCAGAACTTGAAGATATTGATGGCCTTGGTGGCGTAATCGCAGAATCAATTGTTGAATGGTTTAGCGTTGATTGGCATAGAGAGATTGTGAAGAAATGGCAGAGCGCAGGTGTTGCCATGGAAAACCAAGCAGGCGAAGCAAAACCTCAGACCCTTGCCGGACTTACTTTTGTAGTTACTGGCGGACTTGAAAATTTCACACGTGATTCAATTGCCGAAACAATTACAGCTCATGGTGGCAAGCCTTCATCATCTGTATCGAAGAAGACTGACTATCTATTAGTTGGCGCAGAGCCAGGATCCAAGCTAGCCAAGGCAGAAGAGTTGGGCGTCACAGTCATCGATGAGGCGCGCTTTTTAGAGCTTCTTGCAGGAAGGGAGTAATCTTTCCCTATGTCTATTCAACTATCTGAGGTCGTTCGTGAGCTCCCTATCTCAGCAGCATCTTTTGGAATTATTACATTTTCTATCTTCGGCCTTCTGCTCTATCTCGTACTCCGCCTAGATAAGTAATCCTTGCCGTGCGAATCGGACTTTACGGAGGAACTTTCGATCCGATTCACAACGGACACCTGCATGTAATTTCAGAACTTATTAATCGCAAAATTATTGACCGAATTCTTTTGGTTCCGGCAGGTGAACCTCGTTTGCGAGATGCACAGCCACTTGCATCAGGTGCACAACGTCGCACGATGTGTCAGCTAGCAGTAAATGACCTGCCAGCTGATATCCGTAGCAAAGTCGAGGTTAATCCCATCGAAGTTCTGCGTATGGGTCCCAGTTACACAATCGATACCGTTGAAGCGATTAAACAGACTTATCCTGACGATGAAATCGTGCTCATTATCGGAAGCGATGCCGCAGCGAAGATTAATCAGTGGCATCGGGTAGATGATTTATTAGCAATGGTCACGCTCGAAATCATCGAACGACCTGGCTATCAAGAGACATCTGGGCGCGATATCGCTGCAATTGATGTATCTGCAACTCAAGTAAGATTGCACCAATCAGGTTTGCTTCCCCCATCGGTGGCGACCTTTATCAAGGAGAACAACCTTTATGTCAGCTAGCCCCAGCGTCATTGCTCATACTCAGATTGCCGCCCAAGCAGCTGCCGATAAGTTCGGAACAGAACTCGTAGCACTCGATTTATCTGAGCAAGCTGTTCTCTCTGAGGTATTCCTTATTGTTACGGCAG
>JBIKSV010000015.1:0-23145 GCA_044348425.1 Candidatus Planktophila sp.
CTTGGATTATGAAGCCAAAGAGAAGTTAACAAAGCTATTGCGCGATGCGGCCCGGGCAGGAACAGCAATCCTTATAGCAACACATGATGTTGAGCTCGTTGCAGAGTTGGCCGATCGCACAATCTTTATTGCCGATGGCGAGAAAGTAGCCGATGGTCAGACCTTGGACGTTCTTCTTGCATCACCAGCATTTGCTCCTCAAGTCGCAAAAGTCATGTCACCTCGTCGCTGGCTCACTGTCGGCGACGTCTTAGCTGCACAATCTCAATCGGATATTTCATGAGTGTCTTACGCAAGGCCCTTACTCTCACCCTTCTCGCTCTAGTAGCACTTGGCTTTCTCTGGCCCTTCTTTGTTCCGACTGATGAGCTAGCGGATAAGGCAAGTTGGTTCTTTCTTGCGGCTTCGCCTTTGACTCTTCTATTAGTAATCGTTCTTATCACTCAAGAAGAGCTTGGCTCGAAAAAGATTGCCCTTCTTGGAATTCTCACCGCCCTCATCGCAGCTTTACGCCCCCTAGGAATCGGTGCAATTGGAATCGAGCCAATGTGGTTCGCTCTCATCATTGCTTCGAGAGCAATGGGTCCGACCTTTGGATTTCTTCTCGGGACTTTGAGTATGGGTCTTTCAGCACTTCTCACTGGTGGAATCGGTCCATGGCTTTCATATCAAATCTTTGCTGCGGCTCTCATTGGTTGGGGCACTGCTGTTATTCCGGCAAAACTACGAGGGTTGAAAGAAGTCGTCGCGCTTATTTTCTATGGGATCCTCGCCTCAGTTTTCTTCGGGATTGCGATGGATCTTCAGTTTTGGCCTTGGACTTTGGGGCCTGGAACAGAATTGTCATACCTTCCAGGAGCGGCCGTAATTGAGAACCTCGACAGATTTTTTACTTACCATTTCATCTCGGCACTTGCCTGGGATATTCCACGCGCAATTTTGACTTCAACGCTACTCGCTTTGGCCGCAAGACCGATGTTAGGAGCCTTGCGACGTGCTGACGAAACGACTCGATTTGTTTCTCATGCGGAGATGGAAAAAATTAAGAATTCGCTTTCGTTAACGCACGTGCGAGGCGACCATAGGTAGGGCAACAATTTTTGCAAGACAATCTCTACCTCGCACATCAACAATTACTGAATCTCCAATACTCAAATTTGGATTAAGAAGGGCAAGAGCGATTCCGTGCTTGAGGGTTGGTGAGAAAGTTCCGCTAGTGACTTCACCAATTACATCGCCATTCTCGTTTTTAACACTCATTCCTGGACGAGGAATACCGCGATCCGTTGATGCCAATCCACGCAGAACCCGTACCGGTCCATTCTCACGCTCTTCAAAGAGTGCTTGATGGCCGACGAACTTCTCTTTCTTCCAACCAACAGCCCAACTAGCACTCGCCTGGATGGGGGTAATTGTGAGAGAGAGTTCATGTCCATGAAGTGGATAACCCATCTCAGTTCTTAAGGTATCCCGCGCTCCTAACCCACAAATTAATCCGTCAAAAGGAGACATCGCATCTACCAATGTTCTCCATGTCGATAATGTTGAACGGGCAGGTGGGACTAACTCGAATCCGTATTCGCCGGTGTAACCCGTT
This sequence comes from Candidatus Planktophila sp., assembly GCA_044348425.1. GTDB lineage: Bacteria > Actinomycetota > Actinomycetes > Nanopelagicales > Nanopelagicaceae > Planktophila. The sequence goes on from JBIKSV010000015.1 coordinate 1,598, forward strand.
CTGCAAAGGAGCGCGGATTCACCATTTATCAGCACATCCTTGAAGGACATGTAATCAATGCTGGTATCAATATCTAAGGAAGCGAGTACATCTGCAGCCTTTGGTCCTTGAAGTGCGATGACTCCGAAATCATCATGGAGATTCTCAACCGCAATACCTGCCGGCGCACTTGAGCGCAAAGCGGCTACTACATCAGCTGTATTGGATGCATTGGGAATCAAGAAAAAATCTTCTGGCGACTTTCGATACACGATTAAATCGTCGATGACTCCGCCGTTTGCATTGCAGAACATCGTGTACTGAGCTTGCGAATCTGAGATCCGATTCAAGTCATTAGTAAACTGTTCATTAAGAAATTCAAGTGCCCCTAAACCTTTGACGGAAGCTTTTCCGAGGTGTGAAACATCGAAGAGGCCAACCCTTTCGCGAACTGCGGAATGTTCAGCGAGTACCCCTGCACCTGGGTATTCAATAGGCATAAGCCATCCACCAAAGTCGGCCATCTTCGCCCCAAGAGCGATATGCTCATTATGCAATGGTGAGTTTTTCACATAGACAACTTACACTTAGGCCGTTGAGTGAACGGCGAAGGAGCATCATGTCTACAATCAAAGTTTCTGATGGAATCATCAAGGATGAGGTCCTCGTCGTCGGTTTAGCGACTAAATCTGGCAAGGGCGCGCTCCAACTCGAATCAGGTGAGGTTGACCTTGATGACAAGTCACTCATTTCGATTCTCAATGATCTTGGTGCTACCGGCAAAGCTGATGAAGTAACTCTGGTTCCGGGAACCTCAACTCGCTTGATTGCTGTTACGGGATTAGGAAAAGCTGCGAGCACCTATAGCGATGAGACTCTGCGTCGCGCTGCTGGGGCTGCGGCTAGAACACTTGCTGGTCATTCCAGCGCAACATTTTCTTTACCTGCCAAGAAGGTAAGTTCTGTAAAGGCTATTGCTGAAGGCGCAGCGCTCGGAAGTTATCTCTTCGACCAGTTCCGTAGTTCTACAAAGGCGGCCCAGAAAAGCCCATTAAAGAGCATCAACATCCACAGTTCTCTAATTAAGGGCAATGACGCAAAAGAGCTAGCGGGTGCGGTCCAAGTGATTTCGAAATATACGACACTTGTTCGCGATCTAATTAATACTCCCCCAAGTCACTTAACACCTGATTCATTTTCGAAAATCATCGTTGATGCTATTAAAGAGGCAGGCGGTGCAAGCCTTGGTTTGAAAGTAACGACAATGAATGAAAGTCAGTTAAAGAGCAAGGGCTACGGAGGAATCACTGCGGTTGGGCAAGGCTCCGTTAACCCACCGAGACTTGTACATATTAGTTATGTACCAAAAGGTGTTAAGCCTTTGAAGAAGTATGCATTCGTTGGGAAGGGAATCACATTTGATACCGGAGGACTCGCCCTCAAGCCTGCGCAAGGTATGGAAGCAATGAAGTCAGATATGAGTGGCGCAGCAGCTATCTGTGGCGCGGCAATTGCTATCGCGGTCTTGAAGCTACCGATCGCAATCGATGCTTGGGCGCCACTTGCCGAGAACATGGTCAGCGATAGCGCCACACGCCCTTCAGACATAATCACGATGTACGGTGGAAAAACTATTGAAGTCCTTAATCCTGATGCAGAGGGGCGACTTGTTTTGGGTGATGCTCTGGTCAGAGCTCAAGAAGAAGGTGACCTCGACGGAATCATTGATGTCGCAACACTGACCGGTGCGCAGGTAGTGGCATTAGGAAAACGAACAAGTGCTGTAATGACTAATAATGAAAAATTCTCACAACACTTCTTGCAAATATCTGAACAATCGGGTGAATCTTTCTGGCCAATGCCTCTGCCACAAGAGTTGCGAGCATCTCTTGACTCACCCGTTGCCGATATGGCCAACATTGGAGATCGAATGGGAGGAATGTTGGTAGCGGGTCTGTTCCTCAAGGAATTCATCCCAGACGAACTGCCCTGGCTACACCTGGATATCGCCGGCCCTGCATATAACGAGGGAGCAGCCCACGGCTACACCCCTGTTGGAGGCACTGGAATCGGCCTACGCACCCTCGTAGCTCTCGCCCAAGACGCTGCGAATTGAAGATATAAAGCCAACCCTGCCGAGTTAGTCATCTCCCGCTAAGGCTGGCAAGATATGACCCACACAGGACCTAAACACGAGCGGTCTGAGGCAAGAATTTAGCGAACGATGGAAGAAGGAGCGCAATGTCGAACTTCGATCTACTTATTCTCGGTGGAGGAAGCGGCGGATATGCAGCGGCTCTTCGCGGAGCCCAGCTCGGCCTATCTGTAGGCCTCATCGAGCAGGATAAGGTCGGAGGCACTTGCTTACACAAGGGTTGCATCCCAACAAAAGCGCTCTTACATGCTGGCGAGATTGCAGATAACACTCGCGAAGCTGCGCAATTTGGTGTCAGTGCAACTCTTAATTCAATTGATATGAACGGCGTTAACTCTTACAAGGATGGCGTAATCGCTGGCCTTTACAAGGGATTGCAAGGACTCATCAAATCACGCAATGTCACATATATCGAGGGCACCGGTCGTTTAGTTAATCAGAACACCATTGAAGTAAATGGTGTTGCTTACACAGGAAAAAATATTGTCTTGGCCACTGGTTCTTATGCCAAAACTATTCCGGGACTCGATATTGATGGCGTCCGCGTCATTACCTCTGATCACGGAACAAAGATGAATTACATTCCAAAGAGCGCCATTGTCTTAGGCGGCGGAGTTATTGGTTGTGAGTTTGCATCTGTCTGGAAATCATTCGGAGTTGACGTCACAATCATTGAAGGCCTCAATCACCTTGTTCCACTTGAAGATGAATCCTCAAGTAAGTTGCTCGAGCGCGCTTATCGTAAGCGTGGGATCAACTTCGAACTCGGCATAAAGTTTAAATCTCACAAAGTTAACGCCGATAGCGTCACCGTAACGCTTGAAGATGGTCGCGAGTTCACGGCTGAGATTCTCTTAGTCTCTATCGGTCGCGGTCCCGTTACCGACGGCATTGGATATCAAGAAGTTGGCGTGGCCATGGATCGCGGTTACGTACTCGTTGATGATCACTGCCGTACGAATATTCCAGGGATTTTTGCTGTGGGAGACATCATTCCTACTCTTCAGCTTGCTCACGTTGGCTTCCAAGAGGGCATTCTCGTAGCCGAAACAGTTGCTGGCCTTAATCCACGTCCGATTAACTATGACGGTGTTCCGCGCGTAACTTATTCAGAGCCCGAAGTTGCCTCAGTTGGTCTTTCTACAAAGATCGCCAAAGAACGCGGTTACGATGTTGTCGAACTTGATTACAACTTAGCCGGTAACGGTAAGGCACAGATTCTGAAGACCGCCGGATCAATTAAGTTGGTTGCTCAGAAGAATGGTCCAGTTCTTGGTATTCACATGGTCGGTTCTCGTGTCGGAGAACTTCTCGCTGAAGCACAGCTCATCTTTAACTGGGAGGCATCTGCAGACGATGTTGCGCCTCTCATCCATGCACATCCAACAATGTCCGAGGCGATGGGTGAGGCTCATATGGCCTTGGCCGGTAAGCCTCTCCATGCCCACGGTTAGTATCTAGAGTAGATTTCACAGAGACAGTTAAGAGAAGGATTAAAGAGGAGAAAATCAGATGACATTTTCAGTGACTATGCCCGCTCTTGGAGAATCAGTAAGTGAAGGAACAGTAACTCGCTGGCTCAAGGCAGAGGGCGATCATGTTGCAGTCGATGAACCACTCCTAGAAGTTTCGACAGATAAAGTCGATACCGAAATTCCTTCTCCTGTAGCTGGCATCTTGCAGAAGATTGTTGTCGCTGTAGATACCACTGTGCTTGTAGGTGCTGAACTCGCGATTATTGCTGACGGTTCTGCTGCTGGTGCAACACCTGTTGCTGCCGCACCTGTTGCAGCAGCTCCTGTAGTTCAAGCTCCGGCACCTGTTGCAGCACCAGTAGTTTCTGCTCCGGTTTCTGCTGCTCCAGTTGCTGATAATTCTGCCGGAACAGTTATTACTATGCCCGCACTAGGAGAATCAGTTAGTGAAGGAACAGTAACTCGCTGGCTTAAGAACGTCGGTGATTCAGTAGCGGTTGATGAAGCTCTTCTTGAAGTTTCTACAGATAAAGTCGATACAGAGATTCCGTCACCTGTTGCTGGAACGCTTCTTGCAATCGATGTTCCTGTTGACACTACTGTCGCTGTCGGCGCTCGTCTTGCTCTCATTGGATCAGCATCAGGTCAATCAGCACCAGCTCCTGCAGCTGTTGCGCCAGCTCCCGTAGTAGCAGCGCCAGTTGTTGCGGCTCCTGTGGCAGCACCTGTTGTTGCACAACCTGTAGCGCCAGCTCCAGTAGCTGCTGCCGCCCCAATTTCTCAACCTAATGATGCTTATGTAACCCCAATTGTCAGAAAACTAGCAAATGATCTTGGCGTTAATCTCGCTAACGTTTCTGGAACTGGCGTTGGTGGTCGTATTCGTCGCGAAGATGTCGAAGCTGCAGCACCTGCCAAGTCAGCACCGTCTTCAGCTGTTGCATCAGCCCCAGTAGCTTCTTCTTCAGTCAAGAGCGCACCTGTAATCGCAACGTCACCTCTTCGTGGAACAACAGTGACCATGTCTCGCCTTCGCAAAGTCATTGCAGCTCGCATGGTCGAATCACTACAGGTATCTGCTCAACTCACAACCGTTATCGAAGTTGATGTCACAAAGATTGCGCGTCTGCGCGATCGCGCTAAGGCATCATTTGAGGCGCGTGAAGGCGTCAAGCTCTCCTTCTTGCCATTCTTTGCGGTGGCAACATGTGAAGCGTTGAAGCAACATCCAGTTCTTAACTCATCCATTGAGGGCGATCAGGTGATCTACCACGGCGCAGAACACCTAGGTGTTGCAGTCGATACAGAGCGCGGGCTATTGGTTCCAGTTATTCATAACGCTGGCGATCTCAATATGGGCGGCGTCGCTCGTAAGATTGCAGATCTTGCAGCACGTACTCGTGAAAACAAGGTCACACCTGATGAACTAGGTGGCGGAACATTTACATTAACTAACACAGGTTCACGCGGTGCACTCTTTGATACCCCAATTATCAATCAGCCTCAGGTGGCAATCCTCGGCCTTGGTGCGGTTGTTAAACGCCCTATGGTTGTTAAGGGTGATGATGGAGGCGAATCAATTGCTATCCGTTCGATGGTTTATCTTGGTCTTTCTTATGACCACCGCATTGTTGATGGTGCAGATGCTGCTCGCTTCTTAGTTACTCTCAAAGAGCGACTTGAGGGTGGCGCATTCGAAGCAGATTTGGGTCTCTAGTCCTTTGAGTACTCCGCAGCGAATTGCGATCACTGGCGCGTCAGGGCTTATAGGCACCGCACTTGTCGGTTATCTCAAAAGCGAAGGTCATACCGTTCAACGCCTTGTTCGTCGTGCGCCAGTAGCGCCGGATGAAGTTCAATGGGATCCAAGAACAGGTTTTGTCGACCTCGAGCCCCTTCGTGGTGTCGATGCAATCATTCACCTCGCGGGTGTTGGAGTCGGCGATAAGCGTTGGAGCAAGAAATATAAAGCAGAAATTTTAAATTCTCGGTTGCTTGGAACCACTGCAATTGCTAAAGCCGTTACAGAGCTCAAGCCACAAGTCTTCATATCTGCAAGTGCTATCGGTTGGTATGGCGAATCTGGCAATCGTGCCGTAGTTGAAAGCGATCGAGTAGGAGATGATTTCTTAGCCGCTGTTTGTCGCGAATGGGAAGCTGCAGCAGATTTAGCACAGGGCGTGCGCACCGTAAAGCTACGAACCGGTCTTGTCCTTGATCCAACAGGTGGCGCATTAGGTCGGATGCTCCCCCTCTTTAAGTTTGGTCTGGGTGGAAAGTTAGGAAATGGTAAGCAATGGTGGTCGTGGATTACTTTGCATGACTTAATCCGCGCAATTGCTTTCTTACTTGAGAAGCAAATCTCTGGTCCAGTAAATGTAACTGGCCCCAACCCGGTCACAAATCAAGAATTCACATCCGCACTTGCCAGAGCGCTACGTCGCCCTGCTTTATTTCCAGCCCCTGCTATCGCGCTAAAAATTGCATTGGGTGGATTCTCAAGTGAGATTTTGGGCTCAAAGAAGGTCATTCCATCAGTTCTCAGCGATGCAGGCTTTGAGTGGGATTACCCGCACATTTCAAGCGCGCTAGCAGCTCTTATCGAATAACAATTCTTGCGCAGCTAGCCTTCCAGATAGAAGCGCGCCATTTTGCGATGCAGCGGTGAGGTAATCCCCTGCTCGATAAATTCCATCAGAGATCTTTGATGAAATCGCACTATGACTAACTTTCGGCGAGAAAATTGGCAGAGCATCTTGGATTTCATAGCACTTAACCAAATCAAAATCTTCTGGAGCGATTGACCAGAATCTTGATAATTGATTGCGTATCTCATCTTCCTCAAGCTTGATGAGGGTGGTTGTAGATACGAGAGTTCTATCAATAGGTGCGTACGATGGAACGAAATTGCTTATTGCGATTGAATTTACTAACGGGGATTCTGCGCTGCTCACTCTCAAGCGCTTTGAGGTAATCAACCCTGCCGGCAGACTGTGATACCAGGTGAAGCTCTGCGCAAATTTAAGTTCGGTTTCTGACCCGAGGAGCTTCGCTGAACTCCTGTAATCAGTCGCGATGATGATTGAGTGCCCATCGAACTGGGCAAGATCTGAGACAGGAGAATTCAAGTGAATGGTCTCGATTCGAGCAGCTATTGCTTCAGCCAAGACTCCTGCACCAGCAACGGGTAAACCTGAGTCGCCAACGATAAAACTCTTTATTATCTCTTGGCCATAGCTTGCATCAATATCAGCCGGTGATGTGAGGAAAACGCCTGTTAAAAAAGGCTTGAGGAGATTGTGATAGAGATTGAGTGTTCCCTCCTCGAGCAGAGCTTCTTCGAGGTTCTTGCCCTGCAGCTTTCGTGACCCCATAAATGTTAGAAAAGCTAGCTTCTCTCGCAAGGAACCCAAAGGGCTACCTAATCCTTGCAATAGATGCAAACGTGGATCACCAATTGATTGCACCCCAAAAGGAGTAACAACATCAATAGTTCGATCTGATTTAACGAAATCTATTTCGTCAATAACTCCCAAACTCTTAACTTCAGGATAGCCAGAATTAATTAGCTGAAAACCTCGGTCAAGGATGTATCCATCTACATAATCTGAACGTAGCCGACCGCCAACGCTATCGGAGCCTTCAAAGAGTTCTACCTCTTCGCCTGCTTCTTGCAAAGTCAGTGCAGCGCTGAGGCCAGCTAATCCCCCACCAACTACAACTGTGCTCATAGAGCTTTATCCACGTTGAACGAGTTTGGATGGCCACCAAATCTTTGACCCGATCTCATGTGCCAGAGCTGGCACCAAGATAGAGCGAACGATAATTGTGTCGAGCAATACTCCGAATGCGACTGCAAAACCGAGCTGTGCGAGTGGAACGAGAGGAATCAACCCAAGCACTGCGAAGGTAGCCGCAAGGACGATACCCGCTGACGTGATAACTCCACCTGTTACAGCCACGCCCTTTATGACTCCTTCACGCGTTCCATGTTTTGCCGATTCTTCTCTCACGCGTGTCATTAGGAAGATGTTGTAGTCGATACCCAGTGCGACAAGGAAAATAAAGGCAAATAATGGGAAGGAATTATCGCCCCCGGCAAAACCAAAGGCATGGTTAAACATCAGGGCGCACACTCCAAGTGTTGCAAAGTACGAGAGCACGACTGTTCCCAACAGAACGATTGCACTCACGATACTTCTGAGCAAAAGCCCGAGAATAATCGTGATGACGATAAGAATGATAGGAATAATTGTCTTGTTATCACGATCATTTGCAGCTCTCACATCGAAATAGACCGCGCTGGTTCCACCAACGAGTGCGCTACTGTCGGCACTCTTTGCGGCTTCACGAATTGCTGGGATATAGCGACCCGCTTCAACGCTATCGGGCGCTTCATCAAGAGTGACATGCAGGATAGTTTTTCCACCAACAACACGTCCCTGATTGGCTGGAACAATCTCTGTAACTCCAGGTGCTTTGGCGACAGCCTCTGTAACCGCACTTACCTTGTCGGCAGCGATGACAATCTGAGTTGGGTCACCCTCTCCCCCAGGAAAATGCTTCTGCAAAAGTGATTGACCAACAACTGATTCAGGTTTTGATACGAATGAATCGACAGTGCCGATTCCATCAGCTCGTAGCGTTGTCGAGAAAAATGCCAAGATGAGCAATGCAGAGCCTGTGATAACCCATGATTTACGAGGATTCTTTGCAACCCGCTCTGCAATCGTCGACCAGAGTCCACCTGTCATCTCATCAACGCCATCGCTCTTTGGAGTACGTGGCCAGAATATCCAGCGACCAAAAATCAACAGAAGTGCTGGAAGTAACGTCAAAATAGTTACGACCGAAGCGGCGATTCCAATGGCACCTACCGGACCAAGACCTGCCGAGTTTGAGAGTTGGCTAAAGAGCAGCATGAGAAGTGAGATGGCAACTGTCGAACCAGATGCAAGGATCGGTTCCCATACTCCCTTGTAGGCAGCACGCATTGCATCAAATCTATCTTCGTGATGATGAAGCTCTTCTCGATAACGTGCAATCAATAAAAGTGCATAATCCGTTGCGGCACCAACCACGAGAATTGAAAGGATTCCCTGTGATTGTCCATCGACGTCGATGATGTCAGCCTTGGCTAAAAGATAAACAACGCCTCCCGCCAAAGAGAGAGCGAAAACTGCCGATACGAGTGGGATTATCCAAAGAACTGGTGAGCGATAAACAAAGATCAGAATGAATGCAACAACGCCGAGAGTTGTCAGCAAGAGAGTCGTATCAATCGAACCAAATGCCCCAAACAGATCTCCTAACAAACCACCAGGGCCTGTTACATAAGGTTCGAGATTTACTTCGCTTGCAAATTCCTTCATATCCTCACGCAGCGCTTCAATCAGAGCTGGCAACACGGGTTCTTCACTGGGCAAAAGTTTTCCGATTGTTTCGCCATCGAGTGGGATGTTGATCAGAATTGCGCCGTTATCTTGAGATGGAAAGGCGACAATCGGTTGGTTTTTAAGAAGATAATCGCCAACCGTCGCTTCTGTATCTGCAAGCGTTAACGAGCGAATACTCTCTAAATGCGCATTGACTTTGGTGAGCGCTTCAGGTGATAACTCTCCCTCTAGCAGGACCAAGGTAGGGAAATTAAAGGCTGTTCCAGCGGTAAATTTCGTTATCTCATCCGCAGCCAGGGTGGCCTCGGCCCCCTTAGGCAGGAAGGATGAGTTGTTATTCTCTTGAACGGTAGAGAGCTTGCCAAAGAGCGGGCCAAATACGCCGGTAATCAATAACCAGGCGATTACGACGAGAATTGAGAGGGCAAGTGGCTTCTTAGACTTGGTTAGCATGGGGCTGAGTCTACCTTTAGGCTTAGCGTGTGCCGGTATCTGCAGCTCTCGCCCTACAACAGGGCGGTCTCATTGAATATAAAGAGGCCTTGGAAATTCAAAGGCGAATTCATGGCGAGGTCGCATCGGGTGCTCGCCAAAATACCCTTTTACTTTTAGAGCATCCTGCAATCTATACCGCCGGAAAACGCACCCTCGATGAGGAGCGACCAGTAAATGGTGCCCAAGTAATCGATGTTGATCGTGGGGGAAAAATTACGTGGCACGGCCCAGGGCAATTAGTTGGGTATCCAATAGTTAGATTAAAAAATCCTCACGAGCTCGTCGGATTTGTTCGCGAGATTGAAGCCGGTCTCATCAATGTTTGCCTTGATTTTGGTATCAACGGCCAACGTATTGAGGGGCGTTCTGGAGTCTGGGTCAGCGATGATTCTGGGACCCGCAAAATCGCTGCCATTGGTATTCGCGTGGCATCTGGAACCTCAATGCACGGCTTCGCCCTTAACGTGGCCCCCGACTTATCGGCATTTTCGGCGATTATTCCTTGCGGTATAGCTGACGCCGAGGTAACTTCAATGGAACAAGAACTCGGCAGAGAGATTACTATTGCCGAGGTTCAGTCATCGGTAGAGAAGCATCTCTTTGATGCCCTAGTAAAGGTGAGCGCATGACAATCGCACCAGAAGGTCGCAAGCTTCTCCGCATTGAAGCTAGAAATGCTGAGACTCCAATCGAGCGAAAGCCTGAATGGATCAAAACGCGCGCCAATATGGGCCCTGAATACACACGCCTTCGTTCACTCGTAAAGACAGAATCACTTCACACTGTCTGCCAAGAGGCGGCTTGCCCCAACATCTTCGAATGTTGGGAAGATAAAGAAGCCACATTCTTAATCGGTGGAGAACGTTGCACTCGTCGCTGCGATTTCTGCAATATCGATACCGGCAAGCCCGAACCACTCGATCGCGATGAACCTCGTCGCGTTGCCGAATCAATCGCCACAATGGGCTTGAGATACGCAACCATCACTGGAGTAACACGCGATGATCTAGAAGATCAAGGTGCATGGCTCTATGCCGAAACTATTCGCAAGGTGCACGAGTTAAATCCTGGTACCGGAGTTGAAATGCTCGCACCAGATTTTGGCGCACAACCCGAGCTTCTCAATCAAGTTTTCGAAACCCGCCCAGAAGTATTTGCTCATAATCTTGAGACCGTTCCAAGAATCTTTAAGCGCATTCGACCAGCATTTACTTATGAGAAGTCACTTAATGTCATTACCCAAGCTCGCGAGTTTGGGTTAATCACTAAATCAAATCTCATCCTTGGACTAGGCGAAGATACAAGCGAAATCATCCAGGCACTTGAAGACCTACATAACGCAGGTTGCGATCTGATTACTATCACGCAATACCTACGTCCTACCAATAAGCACCATCCGGTAGAGCGTTGGGTTAAGCCAGATGAATTTGTTGATTTAGCAAAGCGCGCCGAAGATATTGGCTTCAGCGGAGTCATGTCCGGGCCTCTTGTCCGCTCTTCTTATCGTGCTGGTCGACTCTATAAGCAAGCTCTAGAAAAGCGTGCTCAGGTAGCTGCCGAAAACCATGGCTGATCTCGTCTATCCCCCAGTAATCGTCACTCTTAAGACATTCTGGAAATACCTGGGATTGCAATTCGATTTTCGCGGTGTGGAACATTTGCCTGATAAGGACCAAGGCGGAGCAATCCTTGCGATAAATCATGTGAGCTATCTCGACTTTGCTCTCGCTGGCACCGCGGCTTTGCCGATGAAACGCTATGTACGTTTCATGGCAAAGAAAGAACTCTTCGATAACAAATTAGCTGGGCCATTGCTACGCGGAATGCACCACATAAGCGTAGACCGTGCCAACGGATCCGGATCTTTCGTCGCCGCACTTCGCGCACTTCGCGATGGCGAAATAATTGGCATATTTCCGGAAGGCACTATCTCTGTCTCCTTTGAAGTAAAAGAGTTAAAGACTGGAGTTATTCGCCTGGCCCAAGGTGCAAATGTTCCAGTGATTCCCACGATCATTTGGGGATCCCAACGCATCTGGACCAAGAAGGTGAAACGAAACCTCAAGCGGAACAACTTCCCTATCAGTGTGACTTTTGGAGAGCCACTCACCTTCAAAAAGGGTGACGATGTTGAGGCAGGTGAGGCACAACTTCGTTCAATAATGCTTGAAATGCTTCATAAAGTGCAGAGTGATTACCCAGATTCTCATGAAGGCCAGCGCTGGGCCCCTGCTCGTCTTGGTGGTACCGCGCCCGCTCCTCTAAAGTAGCGCCATGGCCCTAAAGATTCCTGGAAGAAAAAAGAAGTCCGAACCAAAAATCAAGAAACCTCGTTTTAAAGAGATTCGTGATGCCTACGCAATAACCAAGAGCGTTAAGCCCTGGATCGGTGCGCTTCTCATCGGAAGCGCCCTTGTCACAATGGCTGCAGCAGTTGGAATCGGTCTGATCTTCGGTAATCCTTTCTATGCTGCATTTATCGGACTGCCGACTTCTCTCTTAGTTGCAATGATTATCTTTACTCGCATTGCGGGTGCGGCAGCTTATGCATCAATTGAAGGGCAACTCGGTGCAGGAGCAAGCGTTCTCATGTCGATCCGCAAAGGTTGGGTGACAACACCAGCTGTTGCGGTCAATAAAAACCAGGATATGGTCCACCGTTCTGTCGGTCGCGCAGGAATTGTTCTCACAGGTGAAGGTGGTTTCGGAGTTCGCCAAATGTTGCAAGACGAGCGAAAGAAATCTGAGCGATATGCGCCCGGTGCTCCAATCACAGAAATTATTGTCGGTGACGGAGAAGGACAGGTTCCACTTCGTAAACTTCAGAAGCGTTTAGCAAAACTTCCTAAGAAGCTGACCGCACATCAGATGCGCGAACTTCGTGCTCGCCTGAAAGCAGTTGGTGGAATGTCACTTCCAATTCCTAAGGGTCCGATGCCTAAGGGCATCAGAATGAAATAAGAGCCTTACCTCTTTACTAAAACGGTATTTGAAAGACGTTCATTTGGTGCGCGACCATTCTCGTCAAAGGTAATTGCGGCGACGACTGTCACAAGAAGAACAGTACGAATCAGCGCCTGCAAAATTGTCACCGGACCGCCATCACTAAAGCGAACCACCTTGAGCCCCACAATTCGGTGCCCAAAAGAGGATCCTGTTAGCGCAACCAAGACGATGTATTCGAGGGCAAGAACCAGGACGGTGCCCTCTGCATTTACAGCACGCTCTAAGAAAGAGCCATCGCCGGCGAAGAAACCTAGTGTCACGGCGTAGGCGGCAAACCAATCGATCGTGATGCCGAGCATGCGTCGCCCTTGGCTGATGCGTGGATACATGGCCCAAGCCTAGCGAGAGTGGTCCGATTCACCTCTTTTCAGGGATTTGTTACATGGGCGTAACACTGAGATTCGCACCTGTAACCCTCTGTGTCTTACTGTTACGCCCAGAGAAAGGCTCAGAGTTGAGCCCCTTATCAACTAGCAGACTTATTGGGAGTCCTACCTATGTTTAAGAACTCAAGCGAAATCTTCGCATATATCAAGAAGGAAGATGTAAAGCTCGTTGATGTGCGCTTTACCGATCTTCCTGGAATCCAACATCACTTCAACGTTCCAGTTGAATCATTTGATGAAGCAGTCTTCACTGATGGCTTGATGTTTGATGGTTCCTCAATCCGTGGCTTCCAATCAATTCATGAGTCAGATATGAAACTTCTTCCAGTTCCATCATCTGCATTTATCGATCCATTCCGTCTTGAGAAGACTCTCGTCATTATTTTCTCTGTGCACAATCCATCTGATGACACTCCATATTCACGCGACCCACGCGGCGTAGTGAAGAAGGCTGTTGATTTCTTGAAGTCAACCGGAATCGCAGATCAGGCATTCTTCGCACCAGAGGCTGAGTTCTACGTCTTTGATGCAGTTCGTTTTAAGACAGGCATCAACGAGGCTTACCACCACATTGATTCATACGAAGGTGCATGGAACACAGGCATCGTTGCAGATCCTGATGGAACACCAAACCGTGGATACCGCACACGTATCAAGGGTGGTTACTTCCCTGTTTCACCAACAGATCAGTTCGCAGATCTTCGCGATGAAATGGTGATGGAACTTGGTCGCGCAGGTCTTTTGGTAGAGCGTTCACACCACGAGGTCGGAACTGCTGGCCAGATGGAGATCAACTACCGCTTTACAGACATTCTTACTGCAGGTGATGAGCTAATGAAGTTTAAGTACATCATCCGCAACGTTGCATGGGAAGGCGGCAAGACAGCTACCTTTATGCCAAAGCCACTCTTTGGTGATAACGGTTCTGGTATGCACGTTCACCAATCACTCTGGAAAGATGGCAAGCCACTCTTCTTCGAAGCTGGTACATATGGCGATCTTTCAGATATGGCACGTTGGTATATCGGTGGACTTCTTAAGCATGCTCCATCACTTCTTGCATTCACCAACCCAACAGTTAACTCATACCGCCGCTTAGTCCCAGGATACGAAGCTCCAGTAAACCTTGTTTACTCAGCCCGTAACCGTTCTGCATGTATCCGTATCCCAATTACAGGATCATCACCAAAGGCAAAGCGCGTTGAGTTCCGTTGCCCAGATCCATCATCAAACCCATACCTTGCATTTGCAGCAATGCTCATGGCCGGTATCGATGGAATCGTAAATAAGATCGAACCACCTGCTCCAGTAGATAAGGATCTCTACGAGCTATCAGGTGAAGAAGCAGCAGCAATTCCACAGGTTCCAGGATCACTTGATGCAGTTCTCGATTCACTCGAGAAGGACCACGAGTTCCTTACAAAGGGTGGCGTCTTCACAGAAGACCTCATCTCAACATGGATCGAATGGAAGCGTAAGAACGAAGTTGATTATGTGCGTCTACGTCCGCACCCAGCTGAGTTCGAGCTTTACTACGACATCTAAGAAGTCAAAGCAAAACCCCCGTCAGTCATCTGGCGGGGGTTTTGCTTTGCTGTATCTAGGGTTAAATTGGCTTTATGTCTTACGCAGGCGAGTTCACCGACCGGCTCACCCCTCAAATTGAGTCGCTGAGTGACCGAAAGCGCGCAATAGGCGCTCAGGCATACATGAAAGACATCGCTCCATTTATCGGAGTCGCAACACCTGAGCGCCGTTCGCTAGTAAAGAAAATTGCTAAAGAACTCCCGAAGCCTTCATCCGCTGAACTCGGAGCAACGGCACGAAAACTGTGGAAGCTAGAGGAACGAGAGTTCCAATATGCTGCAAATGACCTCATTGATATCCATATTGGCGTTGCCAATCAAAATTTCTTGGCCGAGCATGTCGAATATCTTCTAACAACAAAACCTTGGTGGGATACCGTCGATGGACTTGGAAGTGTTGCAGTCTCACCGCTGACAGATAGGTATGGCTGCGAGAAGTTGATAGATAAATGGAACAAGTCCACAAATATGTGGCTCAATCGTGCGGCAATCCAACATCAAAGAGGCCGAAAGTACGAGACAGATGTGAAGTTGATTCTTAAGTACTGCGATGATCACTCTGGTTCAAATGAGTTCTTCATCGTCAAAGCTATTGGCTGGGCACTCCGCGATATTGCCAAGGTAAACCCGAAAGCGGTTCGTGAATTTCTGAAAGCACACCCCGATTTGGGGCGTGTAGCTGTTAAAGAGGCGGAACGAGGGTTAGCTCGACTTTAGCCCTTAGACGCTTCTTGACTAGCAACACTTCTACGATTGAGAAGGTAATAGCCAAGAGAACCGATAGCGAGGGCGAAGAGAACTCCGAGATTTGCGCCAGCCCATTGACCATCTTTGCCACCGATGACGCCAAGGAAGTAACCCTGCCAATTAAGCCATGAGGCGAACGGATTTGTAACGAAACCCCATCCGATAAAGGCACCTACTGCCATGATTGAAATTGATTTTGTATTCCAAGAGCCATATTGGCCATCTCTCTTAAAGAGATCTGCTTCGCTGTAATCACGATTTCGCATTATGACATCGGTGGCAAATATTGCCGAGAATGTCGCTACGGGCACACCGATTGTTATAAGGAAACCTTGGAAAGGCCCAAAGAAATCTTCAGCAAACCAGACTAGATAGATAGTTCCGGCAATCATGATTGCGCCATCTATAGACGCTGCGACATAACGGCGGACCGGAAGACCGATAGAGATCAGTGTTAACCCTGATGAATAAAGATCGAGGATTGCCCCACCGACTAGGCCCAAGATCGCACTTAGAGCAAATGGGATGAGAAACCAGGTAGGCAGAAGCGTCGTCAGAGCGCCAATTGGATCACTCGCAATTGCGCCAAAAAGGTTTTCGTTACTTCCTGAAAGTGCTGCACCGTATGTAACCAGAACAATAGGAACAATTGATGCGCCAAATACTGTCCAGAAAATTACTGACTTGCCTGACGTCGTGCGTGGAAGATAGCGAGAGTAATCAGCTGCGGTATTTACCCAGCCAAGTCCAATTCCTGTCGCCCCAAAGACAAGAGCGCCAATAAAGGCGGATAACGGGCCGTTTGGGATAGCAGATACTGAATCCCAATTAACTTCATCAATTGTCAGAATGATGTAGGCAAGAGTTGCAATCGCAGTTGAAATCGTGATGACTTTCTGGAGCTTCATGATGACAGAGTGACCGAGGACTCCCCCGTAGATGGTCAAAGCTACTGCGATAACAAACCCAATAATCATTGCATTGTCGCGATCGATATCGCCGACTCGTACCAAGATTGTGCCGGTTGCTAGCGTTGCAAGTGAGACAAGAACTGTCTCCCAGCCCACGAAGATTATGTATGAAAGCGCGCCAGGGACGACATTTCCTTTTACACCAAAAGATGCACGCGATAAAACCATTGTTGGTGCATTAGAGCGCTTTCCTGCCAATGATGAGATTCCAACTAACAAGAAGGAGAGGCCTGCTCCGAGTAGCGCTGCAAAACTGGCTTGCGCAAATGAGATTCCGAAACCTAGAAAGAATGCGCCATAAGAGAGCGCAAGTAGAGAAACGTTGGCGCCACACCAAGGCCAGAAGAGCGAAGAAGCTTTTCCTTGGCGCTCACCTTCACTGATGATGTTGGTGCCGTTGAGTTCTAGTTGCATTTGCCTATCTTAGTCGAGGAAGAAATCAAGCAAGAAATCAGTTGTTCCAGGAACAACTGCATACTTATCAAGATCTGTGATGCCCTCACTTGCTAGAACCTCATCGTCAACATAGAAATTGCCGGTGGCATCTTTTGAAGGACGATTGAGAATAATGTAAGCAGCATCAGCAAGAATTTCTGGGGTACGGCATGCCGCAGTATCGACTCCTGGAATCATGGCAAGGGCTGCTGTATCGATAGCAGTGCGAGGCCATAGGGCATTTGCTGCGATTCCATCGCGCTTGAACTCTTCTGCCATACCAAGGACGCACATCGACATTCCATACTTTGCCATTGTGTAAGCAACATGGTTTTTGAACCACTTAGGGTTCATAGATAGCGGTGGAGCAAGGTTGAGAATATGTGGGTTGCGGCCGGCTTGCGCAGATTCACGTAGATAAGGAATAGCTGCTTGTGAAGTAAGGAAGGTGCCTCGCACATTGACATCGAACATGAGATCAAAGCGCCTTGCCGGAGTCGCCTCTGTTTTGGTCAGATTAATTGCGCTGGCATTGTTGATCAAAATATCAATGCCGCCGAATTCTTGGGCGGCTTGACGCATTGCTGACTCAATCTGATTTTCATCACGAATATCGCATTGAATTGGCAGAGCAACTCCCCCCACAGCGCGAATATCTTCGGCAGCGGTAAAAATGGTTCCTGGAAGCTTTGGGTTTGGATCGGCAGTCTTTGCAGCGATAGCAATTGAGGCACCGTCACGAGCAGCTCGCATTGCAATTGCCAATCCAATACCGCGAGATCCTCCAGTAACAAAAATGCGTTTTCCGGCTAGAGACATTTATTTGCCCTTCTTAGACATTTTTTTCATAACTGCATCTGCAAACTCTTCAGATTCAAGTGCGAGAGCAAAAATTTGAAACTCCGCCTTCATAACAGCTGCAACAGCATCGTGCTTACTTGCTTTCATAAGGGCTTTTGTATTGAGAACAGCCTTAGGAGGTTGATCTGCAATTACTTTGGCAATCGCAAGAGCTTCTGCTTCGCAGTCGGTGACAACTTCTGCGACTAGACCAATCTCGCGCGCGTACTCTGGGGAGAATTCTTCACCTGTGAGAAAAATCTTGGCAGCACGTTGATATCCAACGAGCGCTGGGAAGAGCATAGAAGACCCTGCTTCGGGAACTAAACCAAGAGAGGTGAAGGGCATAGAAAAACGAGCGGTCTTATCGGCAATGACAACATCGCAATGCAAGAGCATCGTTGTTCCAACTCCGACAGCATGGCCCTTGACTGATGCGACCAACGGTTTTGAGAAATTCAATAGTGCGCCGAGAAAAAGTGCGACAGTTGAATCCTCAGATGTTGGTGGGCTACTCATGAAATCCATAATGTCGTTTCCGGATGTGAAGTTATCTCCGACAGCTGAAAGGAGAACGACTCTTACCCCAAAGTCCTCGTTTGCCTCATTGAGTAGACGTGCTAAATCCGCATACATGTCCTTCGTGAGGGCATTCATCTTCTCAGGGCGATTAAATCGGATGATCTGGACTAGCCCATCCTTCTCGGAGGTGATTTGGCTCATTGGGCGAGTGTAGATGTATGGATGGGGGAAGGAAAGGAGCATAATGAGTGTTGAATAACTGGAGAGGTTATGAAAATGGCTAGAGATATCACCATCACTTCGCGCGAGCTCACACCTTTTGAGAAGCTCGTCCTTGCTCTTCTCTGTGAAGGTAAATCTAATGCTGCCATAGCACGTGAGAGCAATCACACTGAGAAAGTTATTGAGAATACTATTTCTCGATCTGCCAAGGCCTTCGGCATATCCTCCGATGGAGATACAAACATTCGCGTACTTCTAGCACTGGCATATCGAACACATTTTGGGGATGCAGCTTTTGATCGTCTCGGAGTTCCTTGTGCTCATTTATCCATTGATGGACAGGGGCAGGCCATCTGCAATAAGGATATGCACTAACTCACATACAACAGGGGGCTAGCACTCACTGATTCGATTGCTTTAATTTTTTCAAGGTATTCAATGTAAGTAGCGCTTAAAGACTTGAGCGTTAGAACTTCACATTGGAGAGAAAAATGAAAAGAAAAACTTTTGACAAAATTGTTACATCTATTGGAGCGATATTGACGCTCTTCTTACTTGTCTCGGCAGCCCTTCTTAATTGGGGCGCAACATTTGCCGCAGACTCGGTAGAGACGCAACTAGCTAATCAGAATATTTCTTTTCCTGCGGCTGAAGCTATGCCTGAAGCAACGAAGGAGCAATTGAGCAAGTGGTCAGAGATGCAAGTAAGCACCGGCGAGATGGCGCGCGATTACTCCGATCTCTATATTTGGGAACATATGAAAGGATCTTCAATTGCAGCGATTGGAAAACCAGCTACTTACTCAGAAGTTTCAGGCATGTACATGGGACTCGTGCGTGGCGGAAGCACTGATACTGCACAGATTGCGAAGCTAGGAGATTTGCGCGAGACCTTGTTTATGGGAAACACACTCCGTGGAATGCTCTTACAGGCATATGCCTTTGGCACTATGGGAACAATCGCACAATACGGTGCTATGGCCGCACTCCTCGGTGGATTCTTAATGTTAATTCTTACATTCGCAGGACTCATACATATTCGTCGCACCCCAGAAAGCGCGACGATTTAGGTCCTCTACTCTCTCAAACTCTCCGTTGAAGAGGGTAAGGGAAAGGGAAACCCCCACAACATTTTCGTTGCGGGGGTTTTCTCTTACAGAATTACTTTCGATTGATTAGCGTTCGATCTTTCCTGTGATGAAGTCTTCCACCTTGTTATGGGCCTGCTCATCTGTGTACTGAACAGGTGGAGTCTTCATAAAGTAAGAAGAAGGTGAGAGCAGCGCTCCCCCAATCTTGCGATCAAGACCGATTTTTGCGCAACGAAGTGCGTCGATGATTACACCTGCTGAGTTTGGTGAATCCCATACTTCGAGCTTGTACTCAAGGTTAAGAGGAACATCGCCAAATGCACGACCCTCTAGGCGGACATAAGCCCACTTGCGGTCATCGAGCCATGGAATGTAATCCGATGGACCAATGTGTACATTCTTTGCACCCATGTCGTGATCTAGCTGAGACGTTACAGAATTTGTCTTTGAAATCTTCTTTGACTCAAGGCGATCGCGCTCAAGCATGTTCTTGAAGTCCATATTTCCACCGACATTGAGCTGGTAGGTGCGATCAAGGTGCACGCCACGATCCTGGAACAACTTAGCCATAATGCGGTGCGTAATAGTTGCGCCGACCTGTGACTTAATGTCATCGCCAACAATTGGCAGACCTGCGTCTTCAAACTTCTTTGCCCAGACTGGGTCAGATGCGATGAAGACTGGAAGTGCGTTTACAAAAGCACATCCTGCTGCGATAGCACACTCAGCATAAAACTTTGCAGCATCTTCAGAACCAACAGGCAGGTAGCAAATGAGAACATCAACTTGCTCTTCCTTGAGGGCTGCTACAACATCTACCTCAGCAGCAGTTGACTCAGTAATTGTCTCTTTGTAGTAACGACCTAGTCCATCAAGTGTCTTTCCGCGTTGAACAGTGACGCCTGTCTTTGCAACATCGGAGAATTTGATTGTGTTGTTCTCTGAGGCCCAAATTGCATCAGCAAGATCGAGTCCGACCTTCTTTGCATCGACATCGAAAGCAGCAACAAACTTCACATTGTTGATGTGATAGCCGCCGACTACAGCATGCATAAGGCCCGGAATCTCCTGGTCAGTTGCTGCATCCTTGTAGTAGGTAACACCCTGTACGAGTGAGTTAGCGCAGTTTCCTACACCAACGATGGCAACTCGAATGTCACCTTTTCCTGTTGTTATCTTCACTTAGATTTCCTCTCGGTCGTTATCATTTCCTGCAACCACGCAATTTCGCGATCTGCAGACTCAAGCGAATGGCGGCGCCACTCTTGTAGGTACTTATCGATTCCAATTGGTGACTTCTCAACTTCATCACGAAGGATTTCTGCCTTCTCCTGAAGTCGACGAAGCCTTCCCTCAAGAATCCGTACTCGGCTCTTACTGGGTGTTGGGCTAAAGAATGCAAAGCGCACCTCAAACCCTTCATCTTCCCAAGCATCAGCACTTACAGATTCGGTGAGCGCCTCAAATCGCGCCATTCCCTCTTTGGTGATGGAATAGATGATTCTTGGGCGTTTGCTTCCGCGATCAACGGACTCTTCTTGGATGTTTCCAGCCAGGAGCATCCGGCGAAGTTGGGGATAGAGAACAGAGAATGAGATTGCCTTAAATGGGCCGAAGATAGTCACCATTCTCTTGCGAAGCTCGTAGCCATGCAGCGGTCCCTGTGCGAGCAGGCCAAGGAGAGCAAACTCCAGTGACTCCACGCGTGAGCGCATAAATGGCTCCCATTCCTCTGAAATTTCCAGCAAAATAGCTGGGAATATATCTAGAAATATATCGATTCGATATATCTAGACGGTAGTTAACCCGAAATATCGCCGAAAGGCAAAGGCAAGGCGCTTTTACGCCCTTCGGCGCGCCGTTTAGGGCTACTGCCCCGTCATATCTACCCTTAAACCGCCTTCCCTGAAATACCGGCCACCACCCTGGTGACGCTGGCCCTTTTGGGAAGGATCTATATGAATCTAAAGTGGAAGCTCCATGGAAATGGAAAATCAGTAGCCCACGGCGAAGTTGTCTCAACCGATGAGCGCCTCACCTGGCCTCGCACCATAGGTGTTGGTCTACAACACATCGCTGCAATGTTCGGTGCGACATTCTTAGTGCCAATCATCACTGGCTTTCCACCAACAACAACTCTCTTCTTCTCAGGAATTGGAACACTCCTTTTCCTCCTCATTACCGGTAATCGCGTTCCGAGCTACCTCGGTTCATCTTTCGCATTCTTAGGCCCAATAGCTGC
>JBIKSV010000016.1:0-22494 GCA_044348425.1 Candidatus Planktophila sp.
GATTGCGCAATCGCACTAGCAATATTGGTGGCCGATGGAACGCTTCCACAAGAACCACTGCGCGATACTGTGATTTTAGGTGAACTCGCTCTCGATGGTTCGATTCGTTCAGTCCGCGGAGTCCTTCCATCGCTAATTGCTGCCTATAAATCTGGCATACATCGCGCCATCGTTCCTCGTGCAAATCAGAGCGAAGCAGAACTTATTACCACGATGGAGATTTTAAGTTTTGACTCGTTGACCGAGATTTATCGATGGCTTGCAACGGGTGAATATCCCATCGCTCAAACTTTAGATATCTCAGTCGAAAGAGATGAGAACTCTCTAGATTTTGAAGATGTGGCGGGACAGCCAAAGGCGCGATTTGCAGCAGAGGTAGCAGCGGTGGGTGGCCATCATCTTTTATTAGTTGGACCACCGGGTGCCGGCAAGACGATGATTGCATCGCGCATCCCATCGATACTTCCTGAACTTTCGGTTGAAGAAAGTCTTGAGGTAACCGCCATTCATTCAATTGCAGGTGGGCTTACTACTCGCTCACCGATGTCGCGTTTTGCACCAATCGTTTCACCGCATCACAGCGCGTCGCGGGCAGCAATTGTTGGGGGAGGCAATAGAACAATTACCCCAGGTGCAATTAGCTTGGCGCATCGTGGCGTCCTCTTTATCGATGAAGCACCCGAATGCGCTGTGGGCATTCTCGATGCACTGCGACAACCACTCGAAACCGGAACCGTCACGATTTCTCGCTCTGTTGGTTCAGTTAATTTCCCAGCGCAATTTCTGCTGGTTCTCGCGGCAAATCCTTGCCCGTGTGGAAAATTTACTGGCAAAGGACATGGTTGTACCTGTTCTTCGCTACAGGTGCGACGTTATCTCGGAAAACTATCAGGGCCTTTACTCGATCGCATCGATATCAAAGTAGAAGTCGAACCAGTTGGCAGAATCGATCTTGACTCTTCAACTGCCTCCGAAAGCTCAGCCAGTATCCGCAAGCGGGTAAGTACATCAAGGGCAAAAGCTAAAGAACGTTTTAATGGGCTCGGCTACTGCCTTAACTCTGAGATTCCAGCTAAGTCACTTCGCACTGACTTTCGTCCCGAGAGAGCTGGCATGAATTTTCTCCATGATCAACTAGATAAAGAGTTAATCACTGCTCGCGGTCTTCATAAAGTTATGCGACTTTCCTGGACTTTGGCAGATCTCTCTGATCATTTGATTCCTACGCTGCAAGATGTCCAAGGTGCTTATCAATTACGCAATGGAGGTTACCTATGAATACACGACACATGCGATTAGCGATTGCCGCACATCACGAACCAGGTTCAACTCAAGTCGCACGTGCTATCTCAGAATTTGGTTTAGATTATGTATTTAACGCACTTCCCGAAAGTGCTCAAATCAATTCGGATTCTATTATCCAGAAGATAGCCGATTGTGATGCACGCTTGATTACACCAGAAGACTTAGCGTGGCCTGATGCTCTCAATGAACTTGAGGCGCCACCTATTGCACTTGTTATCAGGGGTGATGCTGATGCCTTAAAGATTAAGTCCCTTGCCATCGTTGGAACCCGCAACCCCACACCGTATGGGGTACGCGTCGCATCAGAATTCGCAGCAGGGTTTGTAGATCGCGAATGGGCGATTGT
This sequence comes from Candidatus Planktophila sp., assembly GCA_044348425.1. GTDB lineage: Bacteria > Actinomycetota > Actinomycetes > Nanopelagicales > Nanopelagicaceae > Planktophila. The sequence goes on from JBIKSV010000016.1 coordinate 1,652, forward strand.
AAGTGGAGGCGCATACGGGGTTGATTCAGCGGCACATAAAGGTGCGCTGATTGCAGAGGGAATAACAATGGCAGTCACGGCATCAGGAATCGATAGTCCTTATCCAGCCGGAAACCAGCGACTCTTCGATGAGATTTTAGAGAACGGCGCCATCATTACCGAATACATGCCTGGCGTGACTGCTCGCCCACATCGTTTCCTAATCCGTAATCGAATAATTGCTGCTCTCTCACGAGGCACCCTTGTTGTTGAAGCAGCCTTTCGAAGCGGTTCATTACGTACAGCGCGAGATGCCGCTGAACTCATGAGACCAGTTCTTGCAATTCCCGGTCCGATTACAGCGCCGACATCAGAAGGCTGTCACCGATTGATCGGAGAACGTAGCGCAGAACTCGTTACTTCAGTTGCCGATGCAATAGAACTTATGGAGCCTCTCAATTAAAAGAGCTCTTCAATTACATGAATGGTGAAATAGCTAGACAAGTAATGAGAGAATAGAGCCATGAGTGATTTTCGTTCGGGCTTTGTCGCTATCGTCGGCCGCCCAAACACCGGAAAATCAACTCTCATCAACGCACTAGTCGGCTCCAAGATTGCGATTACATCGCATCATCCAAATACCACCCGACATGCAATACGCGGAATCATCAATGGCTCAGATTTTCAAGCCGTGCTCGTCGACACTCCTGGTGTGCACAAGCCGCGCACTCTCCTTGGACATCGTCTCAATGCCGTAGTTAATGAAAGTATGGATTCAGTCGATGTCATCATGATGTGCCTGCCCGCAAATGAGGCAGCAGGAGCCGGTGATCAATTTATCGCTGCCGAACTTGCGAAACATCCACGGGCTAAGAAGTTTGCACTCATTACTAAGACAGATACTGTCAATAAGAAGACTCTCGCAGATCGCCTGATGACAATTAGTGATTTGGCTGTCGGCTTTACATGGGATGAAATCATTCCGGTATCTGCTGTTATTCATGACCAGATCGAACTACTCGGCAAGATTATCGGCGATTCTTTACCGCAAGGCCCAGCCTTCTATCCAGCCGATCAGAAGAGCGATCAAGGGACTGAAAAACTAATTTGCGAACTCATTCGTGAAGCAGCGATGCGCGATGCACTACAAGAACTCCCACACTCAATCATGGTCACCATCGATGAGATGTCAGAGCGAGAAGAGAAAGGCTCACGCCCCTTCTTTGATATCCATGCAACTATCCATGTTGAACGTGATTCTCAGACCGGCATCATCTTGGGACATCAGGGCCAGCGTCTGAAAGATATTGGAATGCGGGCGCGCAAAGATATCGAACGCGAACTCGATGCCCGTATCTATCTTGGCTTGCACGTCAAAGTCTCAAAAGAGTGGCAACGCGATCCTAAGTTATTAGAACGCTTAGGATTTACTGAGCGCAAGTGATTTAAAGTCGGTGGAGTTGCTTACAGTTTCCGCCGAGAACCCTTTCAGCGATATATAGAGCTTCTTCAATATCCAGAAAACCACTCTCGACTTTCTCGCTTAAGACATCGATCAGAACGCTACGGGTAAGGGCTATTCCTCCTGCATATTCTTCTAATGAAATTGAATCAATAGAAGAGAAGATACGGTCCGCAGGGACCATTCCGATGTACTCCTTAAGAGCTATCTTCAATATCTCAGGTGACTGCAAAACTAGCCAAGAGGTATCCACCCAAACGTTCGGATTAGTTCGAGCTAAGTAAGTTGCCTCTGAAATGAAAGGATAAGCATGCAGAATGACAAAAGAAATATTTCGATATCGCGCAATCATTGACTCAAGGTGTCCGGGATTTGATTGGGACAAAATCGTCATTCCTGTATGTATTTGATAGGGCAGCGAGCGAAGATCCGCTTCTTCTAGGATCCTACGAAGGATGTAATTTTGAACAATGAGGGCTTCATCAAGATACTCCGCAAGTGCCCCTTTACCGCGCGCAGCAATGACAGTTTCTAAAGCTTTAGACATCTCCTCTCTTGTGCAATCGGAAACTGAAATTGGACGGGAATATGCCTGAAGTTGTTTGAGCGAGACAACATGAAAGGAGTCACAAATTTTAAAGAACCAAGTAATCATTTTATCGAGGTCAGAAGCATTTTTGATCAGAAATCCCGCTGCTCGCTCAACGCCATCAAAATCTAAAATCTTCTCATCGTGCTGGAAGCCGGCTAATGAATCAATTCTCATGATAGGGACAGAGTATTTCTGTTCACCCGCATTCCTTTCAAATGCCTTATCTAAGAAGAACTCTGGATGGACAGGTTTGAGAAGTGAATCTGTACCTGTTTTCTCCATGACCTCACCAAACCAATGAAAGTAATCAGAGTAATTCTTCTTGATACTTGTATTCAATTTCAGGAGTAAATCACTGTTAGAACTCGAAAGAGCTTCGTTCAACCCAATCCCATGAAGAATCTTGAGACCGCGATCAAGGCAGACTAAAACTCCAATTCCACTATTAGATTTAATAATCGGGCGAAGCATCTCCATGGCATCCAGAAATGAAGCATCATCCTTGAAAGCGCTATCAGGAGGATAGCTAGCTCCCATGGCCATCAGCTGAGGCGTCGTATATGGAGAAAACAACAGATCAAGTAGTGTTGTTTGAGATGGAAGCAATGCCGGCTTAATGTCTACAGGAAACCAAGGGCTTGAATTCTTTCCGAAAGAATCGATAGAGCTAATATGTTCGTGCGAAGAATATACGCGGGTTCTTGAAACAAATGAAGCGATAATCTCTTTCACTTTCAAAGTTTCCATAGCTCAAAATCTTACTTGCGAAGTAAATCCCAATCAAGAGTATCGATTGTCATATAGAGACTTCTAAGCTGCGATTACGCCGGTCGAGAGAGCAATCAGAAGCGCTGTACCAAGCACGATTCGATAAATCACAAAAGGTGTAAATGATTTAGTTGAGATATAGCGCATCAACCAGGCGATAACTGCATAGCCAACTAAGAATGCAACAAGGGTGGCAACTAAGGTTTGTGGCAATGAGAAGACCGCATCACCAGGGTTATCGATAGCTTTCTTGAGTTGGTAGAAGCCACTTCCAAAGACAGCTGGTATTGCTAAGAGAAATGAATACCGCAACGCTGACTCACGGCGATAACCGAGCGCTCTACCCATTGCAATTGTTGCGCCAGATCGCGAGACGCCGGGAATAAGGGCTAACGCTTGTGCAAATCCATAAAGAAATCCATGTCCAACAGTGAGGTTATCGAGAGTTCGCTCATTGCGTCCCATGAAATCAAGGAAGCCTAGAATCAATCCAAAGATGATCAGTGTTGCTGCAATCACCCAGAGACTACGCAGTTCATTCTCAATGTAATCCTGACCAAGATAACCTAAAACCACAATCGGAATAGAACCAACAGCGATGAGCCAGGCCAGTTTGGCATCACTTCGTTGATGGCGAGTCAGATGAGCTTTTGGTTTAAGTGAGTGAAACCATGCAGAGACAATCGTGGAAATATCTTTACGGAAGTAGAGCAAGACTGCGAGTTCGGTACCAATCTGGGTAATTGCTACAAAAGCTGCACCAGGATCTTCAGCAGATGGCATCAACCGACCGATAATCGCTAAATGCGCATTGGATGAGATTGGTAAGAATTCTGTAAGACCCTGAATCAAACCAAGGAAGATGGCGCTAAGCATTTACCTTTGTCTCACTCTTTCTACTCGCTAAATATGAACCAAAGAGTACGAGGGGGAGACCAACAATGATTCCGGTTGTAATTGGCTCGCCAAGAATAATGACTCCTAAAACCACTGCGAAAGCTGTATTGAGATATGTCACCAGGGATGCGCGCGCAACTCCAATAATATCTGCGAGGACGAAGAACATTGCGAAAGCGATGCCCGATGAGAATATTCCGAGAACAACAATTGACCAAATTGCTGATTGGTTGATGTGGTGGGTTGGCCACTGCGCCACGGTAAATGGAAGGTAGAAGATGGCCGTGATCAACATTGCTACTCCATTGATTGCAACCCCTGATACTCCAGGCAAGCCACCTTGTACAAACATCACGGCATAGGCGTAAGCAATTGATGCCACCAGAACCATCACGATAGATAGTGGATCTGATCCACCTTTTATGCTCTCAATTCCGACGACAAGGATGAGTCCCACAAAACCAATAGCAATACCGAATAAACGCTTACGCTGCCATACTGTTTTATCTCCTTTGAGAGATGCAAATATCGTTGCCCAGATTGGCACCGATGCCACAAGCAGACCAGCTAAACCAGATGAAATTTTCTGCTCTGCGGTTCCGATTAATATCCAAGGCCCGATCATCTCAAGCAGCGCATATGGCACGACATATCTAATTCCGCGGAATGCATCCATAAGGGTTTTCTGACGAATCGCCCAAGGAATCAAGATTGCGGCGCCAATTGCAGATCGCAGACATACAACTATCGCTGGAGAGAATCCACCATCAGGATCGACTGCAACTTTAATAAAGAGATAGGGAACGCCCCATAGGAGTCCAGTGGTAATGAAGAGCAGCCAGCCGCGACGCGACATCAAATCTCCGATGTTTAAGGAAAGAGCGCTAGCGCTTCTTCGTAAATTTTTGAATTACAAGTCGATAGAGCTCAATTGTACGCGCCGCAACAGCTTCCCAACCAAACTCAGCAATTGCGCGCTCACGGCCAGCAACTCCGTATTGTTGCAAGAGCTCTGGTTGAGCCATCAACCGTGTAATCGAGCTGGCTAACGCGTGTTCAAAGCCGGCAATATCACCCTCGTTATAGTCAACAAGCTCTCCCGTGACGCCGTGGTCAACGACCTCTGGAATTCCGCCAACACGAGAGGCGAGTACTGCGGTCTGGCAAGCCATCGCCTCTAGATTTACAATCCCAAGTGGTTCATAAACTGATGGACAGAGAAAGAGATCGGCATGGGTAAGAACTGCGGTTAACTTTTCGTGGGGGAGCATCTCTTTAATCCACCAGATATTTCTGCGAGTTTTTTGTAGCTCTGAAATAAGTTCAGCTACTTCGGCCCCAATGCCAGGTTCATCTGGACTACCTGCCGCAAGCACTAACCCAATATCCTCTGGCACTTCTTTCCAAGCGCGCAGTAGATGAGCGAGACCTTTCTGTCGAGTTATGCGCCCAACGAAGACGGCATATCTACCAGTGATTGCAAACTCAGTGAGAACTGATGAGTCGGTGTTCGGAGCGAATTTTTCAGTGTCGACTCCATTTCGGATAGTGACAACTTTAGAAGGATCGATCTTTGGATATGCCTTTAGTACATCGGCGCGCATCCCATCACTAACTGCAATGACAGCAGCTGCTCCTTCGTAGGCGGTTTTCTCTGCCCATGAAGAAATTTGATAGCCGCCACCCAGCTGTTCTGCTTTCCAGGGGCGCAACGGTTCGAGCGAGTGAGCACTGACGATATGAGGAATTCCGTGCAGAAGAGTTGCAGTGTGACCTGCCATATTTGCATACCAAGTATGTGAATGCACAAGATTGACAGAGGAGAGTTGATCTGCAATCGCTAAATCGGTGGCTATCGCAGCTATTGCGGGGTTTGCATCTTTAAATTCAGCAGGAGTCTCATATCCAAAAGCGCCGTCATTACGTGGGCCTCCGAAACAATGAACATCAACCTTGATATCTGAATGCGATCTCAGCGCCTGGGTTAATTGCACTACATGAACTCCCGCTCCACCATAGACAGCTGGTGGCCACTCTTTAGTAACGATTCCAATGCGAATCGTTTCTGCATCATTCATGGAGTTTGTTGTGAGCATGGGGAAAGAATAGTCCTGGCTATGGCTTCTCAGTGCTCAGCTGGGTAACCTTCTCTCATGGCGCGCTTTGATAAAGTTCTTGGAATCGTCCTTGCCGGCGGTGAAGGAAAGCGATTGATGCCGCTTACTGCAGATCGCGCGAAGCCAGCAGTGCCATTCGGTGGCTCATATCGCCTTATTGATTTTGTTCTATCAAATTTAGTAAATGCAGGAATGCGCAAGATTGCGGTACTCACACAGTACAAATCTCACTCACTCGATCGTCACATCACAACGACATGGCGCATGTCCACTCTTCTCGGAAATTACATCACGCCGGTACCAGCGCAACAGCGACTCGGGCCACGTTGGTATACCGGCTCAGCAGATGCAATTCTGCAGAATTTTAATTTGATTGCAGATGAAGACCCTGATCACATTCTTGTCTTTGGTGCAGACCACGTATATCGCATGGACCCAAGCCAGATGTTTGAAGCGCACGAAAAGTCAGGAGCTGGAGTAACTGTTGCAGCGATTCGCATGCTCCGTTCTGAAGCGCATGATTTTGGTGTAATTGAACTTGCTGAAGATGGAGTCACCATTAAGCAGTTCCATGAGAAGCCATCTGATCCTCCTGCAATGCCTGGGCACCCTGATCTATCACTTGTTTCAATGGGTAACTACATCTTTAAGCGAGATGTGATGGAGGAAGCTCTTATTCTCGACTCAGAAGATTTAGAGTCACGCCATGACATTGGCGGCAATATCATTCCGGCGCTTACCGCTGCAGGACAGGCAAAGGTTTATGACTTTGCCGATAACGTAGTTCCAGGTGAGACTGATCGCGATAAAGGTTATTGGCGCGATGTGGGTTCAATCGATGCTTATTACGACGCCCATATGGATCTAGTGTCGATTCATCCGATCTTTAATCTTTACAATCGTGAATGGCCTTTGCTTACCAACCCTCCTTCAATGCCTCCTGCAAAATTTAGCGCCAACGGAATTGCGCAAGATTCGATTGTTGGAGCAGGATCAATCGTTGCGGGCGGCCATCTCAATCGCACAGTAGCCTCATACGATGTTCATATCGGAGCCGGAGCTTTTGTAGATAGCTCAGTGTTAATGCCTGAGGTTAAAATCGGCGATGGTGCGGTCATCCGCAAAGCGATTCTTGATAAGGGTGTTGTCGTTGAACCTGGCGCACAGATAGGCGTTGACCTCGAAAGAGATCGCCAGCGTTTCACAGTTACAGATTCTGGAATCGTTGTTGTAGGCAAAGGCATACGAGTTACCGCCTAGTTTGGGCTTATTTCGCCCACTATGTGGGGGAAAACTTTGGTTGAAGCGGGTTAGAATTAGCCCCTGTCAACGTTGACCTTCTTGCCTATCTTTAGGCGCTTAACTTTGGAGTTTTAAGATGCGTTTTGGTGTTCTCACAGGTGGTGGCGATTGCCCAGGTCTCAATGGCGTTATTCGCGGTGTTGTAACAAAGGGAATCAAAGAGTACGGATATGAATTCGTTGGATTCCGTGATGGTTGGAAGGGTCCACTAGAAGGACTCACCATGCCTTTAGATCTTGCAACAGTAAAGCCAATCCTGGCTAAGGGTGGAACCATTCTCGGTTCATCACGTACTAACCCATTTAAAATTGATGGCGGCGTAGAGCGCATCAAAGCAAACCTTGAAGCCCATGGCGTCGATGCCCTGATTGCAATTGGTGGCGAAGATACTCTCGGAGTAGCAACCAAGCTACATGCTCTCGGCGTTAAAGTAATTGGCGTTCCTAAGACAATCGATAACGATCTCAGCAATACTGATTACACATTTGGATTTGATACCGCTGTAAATATTTCAATGGAGGCCATTGACCGTCTTCACACAACAGCTGAATCCCACCACCGTCCGCTCATCGTTGAAGTTATGGGACGTCACGCCGGTTGGATTGCCCTTCATTCAGGTATCGCAGGAGATGCAGCTTGTATCTTGATTCCTGAGGTGAAGTTCTCTGTAGATAAAGTCTGCGAATACGTAAAATCACGTTTTGCTACAGGAACTGCTCCAATTATTGTTATTGCTGAAGGCGCGATTCCACAAGATGGCGACATGATTGTTAAGGATCAAGAGCTCGATGCATTTGGACACGTCAAGCTTTCAGGTATTGGAGAATGGCTTGCTCAGGAGATTGAGGCTAAGACCGGCTATGAGACTCGTTGCACTGTACTTGGCCACATTCAGCGCGGTGGAACACCGACAGCTTTCGACCGCGTTCTCTCTTCACGCTTTGGTCTAGAGGCAATCACCGCAGCTCACCAGGGTGACTGGGGAACAATGATGGCCCTTCACGGGACAACCATTGCGCACGTCCCATTGGCATCAGCAACTGATGTCTTGAAGACCGTTCCGTACGAGCGTTATGAAGAGATCACCTCGTTCTTCGGCTAATTTAGCGCAGAGATAATTACCCGTCGCCATATCCCTACTATCTTTTAGGCTAATCACATGACATCAATCGAGACACTCTTTGATTCCACTCTTGTTGCGGCTCAACAACCCAACTGGCCTGGTGGACCTGAAGGTGCGCCGCTTGCAGCAGCTGTGGCAGAGCTCAAAGCTTTGCCTCCGCTGGTCTTTGCAGGTGAATGTGACAACTTAAAGGCACGTATCGCAGAAGCAGCAGCCGGTAGAGCTTTCTGGTTGCAAGGTGGAGACTGTGCTGAGACTTTCGAATCTGCAACAGCTGACTCAATTCGCAATCGCATCAAAACAATTTTGCAGATGGCAGCTGTTTTGCAGTATTCATCCTCTCTCCCTGTAATCAAAGTGGGACGTATGGCGGGACAGTTCGCCAAGCCACGTTCAAGCGATACAGAAACTCGTGGCGATGTCACCTTGCCGGCCTACCGCGGCGATGCTGTAAACGGAATCGAGTTCACATCCGAATCTCGAATCCCAGATCCACAGAGATTGGTGAAGGTCTACAACACCTCTGCATCAACACTTAATTTAGTTCGTGCATTCACCCAAGGTGGATTCGCTGACTTGCGCCGTGTTCATGAGTGGAACAAGGGATTTATTCGCGATTCCACTTTTGGAGATAAGTACGAGAAGGTTGCATCTGAGATTGGACGAGCCTTGGCTTTCATGGAATCTGCGGGCGTAGATCCAGAGCAGTTTAAAGCTGTCGATTTCTATGCCAGCCATGAAGCGCTCATCATCGAATACGAGAAAGCGCTCACACGTATTGATTCACGCACTGAACTTCCATACGATGTTTCAGGTCACTTTATCTGGATTGGCGAAAGAACCCGCCAGTTAGATGGTGCGCATGTTGATTTTGCATCAAAGGTGCGCAATCCAATCGGTGTAAAGCTCGGCCCTAAGTCGACAGTTGAAGATGCACTAGCTCTTATTGAAAAGCTTGACCCTAACCGTGAGCCAGGTCGACTTACTTTTATCACTCGTATGGGTGCAGGAAAGATTCGTGAGGCGCTACCGGCACTCGTCGATGGCGTAACCAAGAGCGGTGCTCAAGTTCTCTGGGTCTGCGATCCAATGCACGGAAACACTTTCGAATCAGCAAATGGCTACAAGACCCGCCAATTCGATGATGTACTCGATGAAGTTCGTGGATTCTTTGAGGTTCATAAGGCGCTTGGTACACACCCAGGTGGAATCCATATCGAGCTCACCGGAGATGATGTCACCGAATGTCTCGGTGGTGGAAATCAGATTTCAGAGAAGGATCTCGAATCTCGTTATGAAACTGCCTGTGATCCACGCCTTAATCACTCACAATCACTTGAGCTCGCCTTTCTCGTAGCAGAGATGCTCCGTACTCGCTAAATACCTATCGGCCAAATACTTATGAGCGTTCTTCTATCACGAACAATCTCCTCGCCGATAGGAAAGCTTTATCTCGTAACCAGTAATGAGGTTGTTTTAGGCCTTAACCTCTCAGGAATTGATTCGATTGTTGCGAATCTTGAACCTGAACACCAAGAGATGAAGTTACGAAAAGAAGCTACCCCTTCTCGTGCGGCCCAGGCTCTTATTGATTATTTTGATGGTGATCTAAGCGCCTTCAATTCGATAAAGGTTCGCCAAAGAGGCGGGGATTTTTCTCAGGCAGCCTGGTCTGGGATGCGCAAAATCAAAGCCGGAAAAACCGAGAGCTACGCGCAGCTTGCAAAGCGAGCAGGAAACCCAGCGGCGGTGAGAGCGGCAGGAAGTGCATGTGCAAAGAACAAGATTGTCATCATCGTTGCCTGTCATCGCATCATTAATAGCAACGGAACAATCGGGGCCTATGGCCCAGGATCAGAGAAGAAATTGTGGCTTCTGCGCCACGAGGGCGCTCTAGCCTAAAGTTTTAATTAGAATAGCAATTGCCTCATCAGTTTGCGCATCATCGAAATCAAGATGCGTCACTAAGCGGGCATAAGTTTTTCCAAGGGCGCCAATTAGTAGTCCTGCTCTTCGGGCGCGCTCTGCCAACTCTGCAGCTGTGATACCGCACTGTGATAAATCGAGTCCAACAATGTTGGTCTCAACAGTTGCAGGATCAATGAGTGAAGAATCGTGCGCAGAGAGTGCCACAGCAATTTTCTTCGCCCGACGATGATCATCAGCCAAGCGCTCTAAATTGTTATCGAGTGCGTAGTGCCCGGCAGCTGCCATCAAACCAACTTGGCGCATTCCCGCGCCGTATCGCTTACGCCAGATTCGTGCTTGCCCGATGAGCTCTTTGCTGCCAAGTGCAATAGAACCAATAGGTGCGCCTAGGCCCTTAGATAGACAGACGCTAATGGTGTCGAAGTGGCGACCAAATTCAACCAGGGGAGTGCCGGTAGCGATATGAGCATTCCAAATTCGAGCGCCATCAAGATGCATTGCAATACCGCGTTCGCGTGCTTGCCTACTTAACTTCTCAATCTCGGTTATCGGCTGAACAGTTCCGCCGCCAAAATTATGGGTGTTTTCAACTGCAATCGCAGCGGTCGAAACTAAATATGGGCCAGCATTTTCATGCGCGAGAGCAAGCGGAGTTTGCGCATTGAGTAAGCCACGTTCGGAGCTCCAGGTTCGTGTTGTTATTCCGCTAAAGACAGCGCCAGCACCAAGCTCGGCACGGACAATATGTGCACGCTCTTCTGTCAGCAGCTCATCGCCTGGTTCAACTAATTGGCGGATGAGCAATTGATTGGCAAGTGATCCTGTTGGGCAGAAGAGACCTGCCTCTTTGCCAAAAAGCCCAGCCACGCGTTCTTCTAGTGAGTTAACAGTGGGATCATCGCCGTAAACATCATCACCGACAACTGCAGAGGCTATAGCTTCGCGCATCCCAACGCTAGGTTGGGTAACTGTGTCTGAGCGAAGATCAATCACAGTTTTTTATCTACAGATTCACGATCAGGGGCGGGTTCACTCTTCATGACGATTGCAAGCATGGCAGCAACAATCAAGGCTCCTCCGATAATTTTTTGGAGTGAGAGAGTCTCATCGGTAAAAATCAAAGCAAAGAAGGCGGAAAATACAACTTCCATAGTGAGAATAACCGCGACTTTGGTAGGGGAGATGTGTGCTTGCGCCCAGGTTTGAATAACGAAAGCGACAGCGGTACTGAAAATCGCAGTGTAGATAACAACTGCCCAACCTGAGAGGTTAACGGGAGCTTTATAACCCTGGCCAAATGAAATAACACCCGTCACTAGAGCAACGGTAGTTAGTTGCACAACCGTCATTGCATAGGCATCAAAGCCTTTACTCCACTGGCTTAATGCAACTATGTGTGCTGCAAAGGCGATGGCGCAGATAAGAACGAGAAGTTCTCCTGCCCCGATAGACCAACCACTAATTGAGAGAAGTCCCAATCCCAGAGTCGCAACAGCGACGCAGAGCCAGGTGTAGGCGGTGATGCGATGTCGCAGAACTAACCAAGCGATTAAGGGAGTAGCCACAACGTAGAGCCCCGTTACAAAACCTGTGATTGCTGCGCCAACAAGTTTGAGACCAAAAGTCTGGAATATATAACCACTAGCAAGGAAGAGCCCTGCAAGAAAACCTTTTATCAACATATCGCGTGAGATCTGTGAGAGCACTCTAGGTCGGATAGCAATCATCACAATCACAGCCAAGAGAAAGCGCGTGAAGAGAAAACTATTTACATTCTGCTTCTCGATTGGATCCTTCATTACGACGAAAGCAAGTCCCCATGAGGCAGCTACAGCTAAGAGTGCCCAGGGCGCAATCTTCATCTTTCTCTCATGAGTAGCCATCAGCCGCGCAACTTCTTTAATAAGGCGATTTCTTTACCGTGCTCTGGCTCCATTCCGGGAGTTTCAAGAATAAGTGGAGCATTAACCACTGCTGGATGAGCAAGAAGTTCCTTAAAGGGATCGACTCCGATAAATCCTTCGCCGATATTCTGATGGCGATCCTTAAGCGCGCCGCAGACATCCATTGAATCATTGGCGTGAATCAACTGAATACGTTCGATTCCCGCAACTTCAACGAGTAAGTCGAGAGTCTCCTTCATCCCACCTTTTTTAGCAATATCGTGGCCTGCAGCAAAGACGTGGCAGGTATCTAAACAGATTCCAACTTTTGGATGGTACTCCAACGCCTTCAAATACTTCTCAAGATCTTCAAGGCGCTTTACCAATGATTGCCCTTGTCCTGCAGTTGGTTCAAGCAACAACATCGGTGATTCATCAGTGAGTTTTTCTAGGATTGGCATCATCCCTTTATTGATCTGTTTCCACGCCTTATCTACAAAATCTTCCTTTACAGCAGAACCAGTATGAACAACCACGCCTAGTGCGCCAATTTCCTCACCACGCTTGAGTGAATACGCTGTTGAGGTGAGAGAATTTTTGTAGGTATCTTCAGTGGGAGAACCCAAGTTGATAAGAAAAGGCGCATGCACATAAGTTTCAATGTCTAGAGCTTCTGCCTTTTCACGAAAAGCTGCATCGGCTTCGTGATTGGTTTCAGGCATTGCCCAACCACGTGGATTTGAGGTAAATACTTGTATCGCCTCTGCTTCAGTGAGTTCGGCGTATGCAATCGATCTTTTAGCCATTCCGCCTGAAGTAGGGGTGTGGGCACCGATGCGAGGGCGGGTGGATTTAGGCACGGGGTTACCCTACTGTGATGGTGACAGCACTGCCACGTTTTACCTTACTTCCGACCTTAGGGCTCATATTTGTAACCTTTTTAATCGGTTTACGTCCAATGATTTTAACGGTGACTTTCAACCCTAAATCTTGTAGCGCTTTGACAGCCTTTGATTGTTCGATCGAGAAGAGATTTGGAATATAAGCAAATTCACTTCCCTTTGAAATCACAATTGCAACCGCGCTTCCTTTATCGATTGCAACCCCGCCAGATGGATTCTGCGAAATCACTTCACCAGCTAGTCGAACTTCACTAAAGGCATATGTCGAAGTGACGTTAAATCCTGCCTCGGTTAGTTCAGTAAGTGCCTGTTCGCCATTCTTTCCAACATAAGATGCATATGGGACTTGCTCCTTGCCCTTACTTACTGTGATTGTGATTTGCGTACCGCGCTTGACCTTGCTTCCTGTATCAGGGCTGGAAGAGATTACAAATCCTTTAGGAACAACTTCACTAAATACTTCAATTACAGGAGCAAGTTTGAGCGGAGTTTTAGCTAACAAGTTCTTAGCGGCAGCCGGCGTTAATCCTACGAGTCTAGGAACTGCGTAACGCTCTGGACCTTTCGAAAGCACAATTTTGACGGTGCCACCTTGATCGATTTTCTCGCCACCAGTGGGAGATGACTCGATAACGCGACCAGTCTCAATCATTTCGCTATATCGCTCTTCCACGACCACATATTGAAGACCGAGTGGAGATAAGGCAGCGGTCACTTCATTTGCATCAGCACCGACGGTAGATGGAACAACAACCCGACTGCCTGGGCCAATCAATACATACCAACCTGAAATACCAACAATTACTGCCATAACGAGAGCGATGTAGCGATTACGACGAACCCGCTTACTTATCTTCTTTTTCTTTGCAATCTGAGCCGTTGATTCGGGAACTTTCGGAGCATCAATCTCCACAGTTTCTTCTTTCGGTGCTGGCTTCATTACTTGGGTAGCGTTGCGATCAATAGGGGTTGTGAGTTCACGCATCTTCTTTCGGAATGAGCGCTTCTCTTTTGGTGGACGCATTGGCTGGATAGGGATATCGAGCTCAAGACTCAGCTGATTCTCTTTTGGATTGAGTTGATGATTAACCAGAGATAGGACGCGATGAAACTCAGAAGCATCGCGCGGACGATCATCGGGATCACTTGAAGTCGCACCATAAATGAGTTCATCGAGCTCTGATGGAACATCTGAGATCAGCGAGCTTAATCGGGGAACTCTCTCGTTAACATGTTTATAGGCAATCTGAATCGGGATATCGCCGCCGTAAGGTTTGTCACCCGTAAACATTTCAAATGCGGTAATTCCAACTGAATACACATCACTTCTAGCATCAGCAATTCCGCGTTGGACTTGTTCGGGGGATAGGTAGGAGACGCTTCCCAGAATCACGCTAGATTCAGCAGTCATTGTGGAGCCAAGGAGTGGGCCCTTTGCTAAACCAAAGTCGGCAATCTTTATTCGACCTTCGCGAGAGATCAAGATATTTTCAGGTTTGATATCTCTATGGATAATGCCAATTTTGTGAGCAGCGGCAAGCGCGCTGAGAACAGGCAGGAGAAACTTCACTCCATCACGAATAGAAAGTCTGCCTTGCTCATTCAAATACTCGCGCAAAGTATGTCCATCAACGAGCTCCATCACGATAAATACCGCTGGAGTTCCGCTCTGGTTCCATCCTTGATCTTGTACCGCAACAATATTGGGGTGTGAGAGCGATGCAGCGGCCTTGGCCTCGCGAATAAAGCGCTCTACAAACTGCTCATCTTGCGCGAGATGTGGGTGCATAATCTTTACAGCAACTTTACGATCTAATCGAGTATCGAAGCCCTCGTAGATACTAGCCATTCCTCCGGTAGCAACCTGGCGAATGAGCTGGTAACGCCCATCAATAATTTCGCCAGTGAGATCAGACATGTGGGGATTGTAGTTGAACTACTTTAGAGAACTGAGTTAATGCATCAAGTGGTGAGTGCGAAATCCGCAGATTCAGCGCTCTGCTCCGCCGCAAAGAAAGTCGCCTGTGTTTTTAGCCACTGCGCCATCTCATCTGCAATGGCTTCTCCGTCTCGGGTGAGCACCCTTTGCAAACCATCTTCCGGATTGATATCTATCCACATACTTGCGCTCACTCTCTCTCGAATCTGCGAAGTGCTTGAACCTACGCCCTCCAAGATGAGCAATTGAGCAGGTTTGTAGGTCTTTGTTGGTCCATAAGAGCTGGTTGCCCAGTCGTATTGAGGAATCTCGCAAGCAATCCCAGCAATATGCGAAGCGGTTATCTTAATTAGAGAATCAATAAATGGCTGGCCAAATGGATCTTTCCAACCATTGTAGAGATCATCCATATGTATCACCGATGTAGATTGGTAATGCCCGAGAGATGTAGATAAGTGACTAGCTAAAGTCGTTTTACCTGCACCTGCCGGACCATCAATAGTAATGATGGGCGATGGCAGAGTTTTAGTGAGATCGTAAAGCGCTTCTATGAGATTCATACCAAGCCTTCCAACCTACAATTGCCATAACTGTGAATACAACGTAGAGAACTGTTGTGAAGAGTAAATCTTGTGTGGCATAGAGCGCGACATAACCAATGTTTACCAGGAACCAGAGAACCCAAGTTTCGTATTTCTGCAGGACCATAAGTACTTGTGCAGCCATACTTCCGAGAAGCAGAAGTGTGTCGGGGTAAGCAGCAGCTGCACCAATGTCCGCTAGGAGGGGGGCAATAACTAATGAGAGAAGAAGAATCGTTCCCGCAATCGCTACACGATGGAGATTAGTGAGTCGTGAAGGTTTTGCTCCGCTTGCACTCCAACCAAACCAGCCAAAAATTGCTGCAGTTATAAAGACAAGTTGCAGCGCAGCGCTGGCATAGAGGTCATATTGCAAGAAGAAGATTCCGTAAAGTGCTCCGCTGAGTCCGTACCAAGGCCACGTGATCCGCTTGCCGGTGATTCCCAATCCAACGCCGATAAAGGAGACGATGGATGCTACAAATTCAAGATAAGAAACTTCATATCCCCACAACGTAAAGAAAGTTGTCATCATGGTGCGACCTCTTACATTCTCAATCCGCATTACCGGACTGGTCAAACGGTCGATCCCCTAGAAGAAGATCCTCTCAGCCACCTTGGCTCCCGTATTGAAAATATTAGCGCATCCGAGCAAATAAAGTCTGGATATAGGCAAGGGCTGCCACGCGTAATCTGCGAGCAGTGGAAGTTGTGGCGCGATGAGAGAAGATGTCGTAGTTATTTGCCTCAACCTCATCGACGATTCCGCAGTAAAGCTCACTTGCTGCCCTAATGCACGGGCGAGAAATCGGATCAAGATACTGGATACCAGCATCTGCGATAGCTTGAAGTTCGCGTACTCGATTAATTTGATACTTAATCGCTTCTGTAATTTCAGGTGTCATCTCGCGCTTTAAGAGCATCGCTTCCGAGACGCCAAATTTTGCTAAGTCATCCAGTGGCATATAGATACGACCGCGGTCAATATCTTCCCCGATATCGCGAATGAAGTTTGCTAATTGAAAAGCCGTGCCAAGTGCAGTTGCCGCTTCGATAGCTCTTTCATCCTGGTAACCCAATATTGGCAACATCTCTAAACCGATGACAACAGCGGATCCATAGACATATTCCATGAGGTCTTCATAAGTTTTATATCGAGTTACGGTGAGATCCATCTCCATTGACTTCATAAATGCTTCAAAGTAAGAAAGTGGAATATCAAATTTCTTGACAGTATCAACAAGTGCCATGCCAATTAGATCTTTGCTCTCACCCTTTCGAAGATCCGATATGACTGTAGCGCCCCAGTTCTTGAGCTCATTTGCTTTCTCTTCTGGAGTCAACGTTGAAGCTAGGTCGTCGACAATCTCATCTGCAAATCGCGCGAATCCATAGAGGGCGTGAACATAGGGACGTTTCTTTGCAGGCAATAAAAGGGTAGCTAAATAGTAAGTCTTGCCATGCAGGGCATTAAGACGTCGGCACTCTTCATAAGATTGCGCTAAGAGCTCTGACATATCTTTATTTACTTAACTGGCCCGACAATTCGTTCTGCTGCCAATCGCCCTGAGATCAGCACCATTGGTACGCCAACTCCTGGTTGGGTTCCGCTTCCTGCAAAGACAACATTTTCAAAGCCAGCAGCAATATTGCTAGGACGGAACGGTCCCGTCTGGAAGAAGGTGTGAGCGCTAGCAAATGGAGCACCGCGTTCCATACCTTGTGCCTGCCAATCAAGAGGTGTTGTGATCTGCTCGACCTCAATGGCATCGCCAAATCCATCGTAGCCACGCGATTCGAGTGTGCGAATCATTTCATCGCGGTAACGAGATTTTTCAATGGTCCAGTCGATATCGGCATCGAGGTTAGGCGTTGGAAAAAGTACGTAATATGACTCTTTTCCAGCAGGTGCCAGAGTCGGATCATCATGGGTTGGCACTGTGACAAGAACAGAAGGATCACTCATGAGAGTCTTTTTCTTGATGAGTTCATCGAAGACGCCATCCCATGATTTTCCAAAGTGAATATTGTGGTGAGCAATATGGTCATACTTGCGTGAAGAACCTACCAACATTGTTACGCAAGAAGGAGAGTACTTCAGTCGCTTAATTGAGAGTGGCTCCTTCTTAAGAAGGCTCTTCCAGACAACTGGTAGATCTGGGTTCATAACAATGGCATCGCACTCGTATCGCTCGCCTTTATCGGTAACCGCAGCAGTCACTCGTGAGTTTGAGACATCAAGTGAAGTTACTGATGAACCATAGACAAACTTAACGCCATGCTTTTGGGCAGCTGCTGCAAGAGCGCGCGGAACTGCATGCATTCCACCCTTAGGAAAGAAGACTCCGTTAACTGAGTCCATATAGGCGATTACGGCGTAGATTGCTAGCGCTTGTTGCGGGCTAACTCCGGCATACATCGCCTGGAATGAATAGACCTTCTGTAAGCGCGGATCTTTGAGGAATTGATTTACCTTAGGCTGTAACTTTCGGAAGCCACCAAGTGCAATTAAGCGAGCCAAGTTAGGTGTCAGTAAGTTAAATGGTGAATCGATGTTGCGATCGATGAAGTCATTCATCTCATACTTATAAAGCTTCGTTACGAAATCTACGTAATCACGATATCCGGCTGCCTCAGTTGCAGATACCTTCTCGCGAATCTCTTGCTCCATCGCTGCGGTATCGGCATGCACATCAATTTGAGTACCGTCATGATAAAAAGCGCGGTAGAGAGGTGAGACTGGCATGAGTTCGAGCCAATCTTTCATATCCTCACCAACAGCTGAAAATGCATCTTGAATCAACGAAGGCATTGTCAGTACTGAAGGTCCGGTATCAAATGCGTAGCCATCTTTATTGAGAAGACCATTTCGTCCACCAGGTACAAGTTCTCTCTCGATTACTGTCACATCACGTCCAGCACCTGCCAAGCGCAATGCAGCGCTGAGTCCGGCCAGGCCTGCTCCAACGACGACGACCTTTTGAGTTGGACCGGTGATTCTTTTTGGCACTATGCACTTCTCTTTACTGCGCTGAGCGCGATATAGGTGAGGAACTCACGAGCGGATGAATCTATTGCAGGATCTTCAATTGCGCTCAGCGAATCACGGGATAACTTTTCGATGAGGTTTTCTACCTTTTCGACTGCGCCTGAGGCGATGATGAGCGCACGAAGCTCTTCAATTTTTTCGGCTGAGATATCAGCTTTGCCAAGCTGGCTAAGGAGCATCTCTCGCTGCGCCCCTTTGAGGGCATCAAGTGCGATTGCCATCAAGACTGTCCGCTTTCCCTCGCGCAAATCATCTCCTGCC
Source organism: Candidatus Planktophila sp. (assembly GCA_044348425.1). GTDB lineage: Bacteria > Actinomycetota > Actinomycetes > Nanopelagicales > Nanopelagicaceae > Planktophila. The sequence continues at coordinate 20,436 of JBIKSV010000016.1, forward strand.
GGCTTACCGGTTACTGATGGATCACCAAAGATTCCGAGGAGATCATCACGCAATTGGAATGCTTCACCTAAAGGTAGGCCATATCGCGAAAGAGCTGAGAGCAGGGGTCCATCGGTGCGCTGCTGAGGATCGCCAATTACTGCGCCAAGGTGCAGCGGTCGTTCAATGGTGTACTTGCCAGATTTGTAGCGCGCAATTCGTAGGGATCTCTCAACGCTGTATGTGCTTTCGCCAGATTCGCGGACATCGAGATATTGACCAGCCATAAGTTCTACACGCATCTCATCATGAATGCGTTGCACGGCAAGGAGTGACTCATTTGAAATTCCTGAAGTGTTAAGCATTTGATCTGACCAGACTAGAGCGAGATCTCCCAGAAGTACGGCGGCAGATTCACCGAACTGTTGTGCAATTCCATTCATCGCCGTTGATTGATGGAGATTTTCAAAATGTCGATGTATGGCGGGCTTGCCTCGTCGAGTATCTGATCCATCCATTAAATCGTCATGAATTAACGCACATGCTTGCAAAAGCTCAAGGCTAGAGATAGCGCGAACCATCTCACGGGTTGGTTTTCTTCCGCTGGCCAAGATGCCGGCATAAGCAAAGAGCGGGCGAAGTCTTTTTCCACCGTCGAGCAAGAATTCATCAAGGGCATCGCAGACTGGTTGTAGCTCTGCAGCAATAGCTAAGAGATAGGTACGTTGTGCCGAAAGGTAGAGCGAAAGCTCGCTACGAATATCAGCACGCGCCTGATCTATGGCGACTTTTACCTCAGTACTCACGCGGTAACGGTACCCTGACTCCATGCAGATTCGCACGATGAAGAGTGATGGTGCTCCCACCTTCTCCTTCGAATTCTTCCCCCCTAAAGATAGTGAGGGCGAAAATCGCCTCTGGTCTGCCATCGAGAGCCTTCGTTCTATCGCCCCCGATTTCATCTCTGTGACATATGGTGCGGGAGGTTCAACCCGTGATCGCACAATTAAAATCACCTCAGAGATAACTGCGCGCACACAAGTACCAACGGTTGCCCACCTCACATGTGTTGGTTCAACTCGCGCAGAACTTCTTGAAATTCTTACCAAATATCGCGAAGCAGGGATCAGTAACATCTTGGCCCTACGTGGCGATCCGGTTGGTGGTCCACGTGCACCATGGCAAAAAACCGAGGGCGGACTAGATCATGCGGATGAGTTAGTAACTCTTGCTGCCGAGTTTGGTGGATTCACAATTGGTGTCGCGGCATTTCCTGATGGGCATCCCGCATCTGATCCCGCAACAGATATAGATATTGATGTTCTTCTGCACAAAGAAGCGCTCGGTGCCAGTTTTGCCACCACTCAATTCTTCTTTGAAGTTGATAAGTGGAGCGCCCTCGTCGAAAAACTTGCAGCCCGCGGTTCGACGCTGCCGATTATTCCTGGAATATTGCCGGTCACAAATGTTAATCAACTTAATCGCATGGCAGAGCTAAGTGGAACTCCAATTCCACAATCCATCACAGATGCTTTTAGCGCTATTGGTGATAACCCTGATGATGTCCGCAAAGTCGGAGTAGAGATTGCTACCGAGCTTTCAGAGAAGTTATTGGCAGCAGGAGCCCCTGGATTACATTTCTACACGATGAATACATCTACTGCCACGCGCGAGATTTTTGAGAATCTGCAAAGAGGTTAGTTCAGTGAAAATTTCTCGTGACGAATTCAATTCACGTTGGAGTCAACTCCATGGAGACGCAAAGATAGAAGGCGCGGTAAAAGGCTGGTTAGCCATCTCTTTCCCTGTGGCCCGCGCACTGGCTTTCATTCGCATTACTCCAAATATCATGACGCTAATCGGCGTTCTCTTATCGGCAGCAATGCTCTTGCCGATTTTTACAGGCGAAGATGTAATCCCACTTCTTCCAGCAATCATTCTCTTAGTTCTTTCTCTCATCGCTGATGGAGTCGATGGGTCGCTGGCTATCTATCAAGATCGTCAGTCAGAGATCGGTGGAATCTATGACACGATTGCAGACCGCATCTCTGAAGCTTTCTGGCTGACATTTCTTTTCTAT
>JBIKSV010000072.1:0-6125 GCA_044348425.1 Candidatus Planktophila sp.
CCAATCTATATTGGGTTGATTTCGATAAAGCGTACGTTGTTTACCGAATCCGAAGAGAGTTAGTCACTACAAAGAGACTGCTCAGCGCCATCGCCCCTGCTGCATACATTGGTGACATCAGACCTATTGCAGCAATTGGAATCCCGATTGCATTATAAGAAAATGCCCAACCAAGATTAAATTTAATTGTTTTTAAAGTCTTACGCGATAAATCAAGAGCTTCAATCGCACCCATCAGTTGCGGACGCATCAAAGTGATATCAGCAGTTGAAATTGCAGTATCTGTGCCTGTTCCCATAGCGATACTGAGATCTGCTTGGGCAAGCGCTGCGGCGTCATTGATTCCGTCGCCTACAGCCAATACCCGATGGCCTGCCCCTTGCAGTTGACGTACTTTTTCAATCTTTCCCTCAGGACTTACACCTGCCAAGATGTGATCAGCTGAAATACCTACCTGTGCCGCAATCTTCTCTGCCGATTCAAGATGATCGCCGGTTACTAGCCAACTAGAAATACCTTTAGCGGCAAGGGCTTCAATGGTGGCACGTGCATCGCTGCGTACCTCATCGCCTGCAACGAAGAGGGCAACTGCTACTCCATCAATTGCCAGCAGCGCTGCGCTATCACCCACGCTCTTTGCTCGCGCTATCGCCTCGATGAGAATCCGATCTAAAGCTGTGGTGCTATGTGCAACAGATTCTGGTGAACCAATAATGACGATGAAGTTCTTTCCGAAAGCTGATACTCGACCCGCGACCCCTGCACCAGGGGTCTGCATAAAGTCTGTAACAGTAATCTTTTGCGCAGAGCGAGAGATGCAGTAATCAACAATTGCCTCAGCAAATGGATGTGTATTGGCACTTTCTAGCGCCATAGCAATTGATAGAACATTCTTCTCAGTGAGCACATCACGATAACTTTCCCCGAGAGGCTCTTGTGCTGAAATCGGAATAAGTGTTTCTGAGACTTTCAATACTCCAGATGTCAAAGTGCCTGTCTTATCAAAGATTGCAGTATCAATTTCTCGAGATGCTTCTAATACTTGTGGATTTCGAAGAACGATTCCATGAAGAGCGCCTCGTCCTGATGCAACAAGAAGTGCTACAGGGGTTGCTAATCCGAGCGCACATGGACAAGCAATCACAAGGACTGTGATGGCAGTTGAGATAGAAAATGTTAAAGATTCACCTTGGCTGAAGTACCAGAATGCAAAGGTAGCTATAGCGAGCAGAGTTACCGCCGGCACAAAGAAGGCGGCGATGCTATCTGCTTTACGTTGTATCGGAGATTTTGATCCCTGTGCTGTCACAACCATCGAAGTAATACGCGCTATCTCTGTATCGCTACCGACACGTGTGGCTCTAACGATAAGGCGTCCATTGTGATTAATTGCTGAACCAATAACTCGAGCACCCGGCTTTATCTCTACCGGCAGGGATTCGCCAGTGATGAGTGAGTTATCAACTGTTGACGCTCCTGAAATCACAAGACCATCAGTTGCAATACGCGCACCGGGAGCCACAATAAATTCATCACCAATTTGCAGATGCGAGATGGGGATTGTGACTTCTACACCACTTCGAAGGACTACAACTTCTTTCTCTCCCAGCGCCAGCAAAGTAGAGAGTGCACTTGCTGCAGATCGCTTTGCTCGTGCCTCTAAATATCGACCAAGAATTACAAATAGAAGGACTCCAGCCGCTACCTCGGTATAGATATCACCTGTATTAGTCCAAGCCGCATAGATTGACCAAGAATAAGCAGTGATAGAACCGAGTGAAATTAAAGAGTCCATCGTTGGATGGAAGAAGTTACGAATTGCAGCTCGATGTATTGGCCAAGCAACTACGAGAATCAGGGGAGTTGTGAGGGCTAGCGCAAGCCAGGATACAAAGTGATGTTCAGAATGTGGTGGCAGCGCGATGTTGTAGGTTGTAAAGATATCAGTGAGCCAGATACCTATTGATTCATGCCAGCTCATCGCCATCGAAACTGTAATCGCAGGAATAGCAAAAATTGCCGCAAAGATTAAAGCTCGTGCAGCACCCTTGCGGTGTAGAGCAGGATCTCTCTGATCTTCCAATAGAGAAGCGCTATACCCAGCAGATTTAATTGCCTTGATAATCACCTCTGCTTTGATTTCTGAAGTGGTCAGAATATGTACTGTCTCTGATGCAAAATTCACTGACGCTTTCACGCCTTCAATATCATTGAGAGTGCGCTCAATTGAATTCACGCAAGAGGAACAGGTCATACCCGAGACTGCATATGTCTGTGAAATGAGGCCTTGTGAGATGAGCTCCATAGAATTATGCACCGCTTGCACTGTTCAGGGCTTTGACTACATAACTATGTAGCGCAGAGTTTGTTGACAGACCATTTCCGCCGTGTGGCCCAGGTTGGCCTGCAGTATTTGAGAATACGCCACCGGCTTCGGTGACAATTAAATCTAGAGCGGCCATATCCCAGAGCGCGAGCTCTGGTTCGATAGCAATTTCAAGTGCACCCTCTGCCACCAACATATGTGACCAGAAATCTCCGTACCCACGCGTGCGCCATGCTTCTTGGAGCAATTTATTAAATGCCGGCAACATCGCGCCCCAGCCTTGAAAATCAGAGTAAGAAATTGATGCATCTGTGATCTTCGAGACTTCGGAGACATGAATTCTTCTTGTCTCTAGATGATTAATTGTGACAAATGCGCCGCCACCGCGGTGGGCTGACCAGCGACGAAAGAGCGCTGGCGCACTTACGACGCTAATGATTGTTGATTGCGATCCGTCACTCGCTCTTTCAATCAGTGCAATCAACGTTGCCCATGTAGGCACACCACGAAGAAAATTCTTAGTCCCATCAATCGGGTCAATTACCCAATAACGATTGCGCTCTGCGCCCTCATTGCCAAATTCTTCTCCAACAATTCCATCATCAGGTCGATGTGCACCCAGAAGAGCACGAATAGCTTCTTCTGCTGATTTATCGGCATCTGTTACTGGAGTGTTATCTGGTTTGGTGGAAACCTTGAGATCCAGTGCTTGATAACGTTTGAGCGTTATTGCATCAGCAGCATCTGCGAGACGATGAGCAAGAGTGAGATCCTCACCATGGCTCCAGGGTCCGTGATTTCCAGTGCTATTGCTGCTCTGACTCATAGCTTGATTCTATTGAACTCTTCACATCTAGGAGTGAGCGAAGACTTTCTAAACGTAAAGTTCGCTCTTGAACATGCTCTGGCTCTGCCAAAATCCAGGCATTGAGAGCGCACGATTCTTCTGCATGTGAGCAGTGAGACATACATGTCGAGGCTGCTTCGGCGAGATCTGGGAAAGCCTGCACAATATCTCGCGGATTACGGTGGGCGAGTCCGAAGGCGCGGATTCCGGGCGTATCGATAATCCATCCACCAGCAGGAAGCTCGAGGGCGATAGCACTTGATGATGTGTGACGGCCACGCCCAGTAACATCGTTAACCACACCAGTCATTCGATCTGCATCAGGAACCAAATCGTTAATCAGTGTTGATTTACCTACTCCTGAGTGACCCACTAAAACCGAGACTTTATCTTTTAAGAGAGCTGCAATCGCCTCTACTTCTGCTGGGCGATTTGTGGTTGGCGCAGATGTGGTGACGATTTCAACGCCAAGTGCTGCATACCGTGCCATAAATTCTGGAATCGGTGCAACATCAATCTTGGTAACAACAATTATCGGATGAATCTTTTCAATAAATGCGCTCACCAAGAAACGATCGATGAGTCCGCGACGCGGTTCAGGGTTGGCAGATGCGACAACGATAAGTAATTGATCGATATTGGCAACAATGGTTCTTTCAAGCTTTGCGGCATCATCTACTGTGCGACTTAAGGAGTTCTTGCGATCATTAACCTTAACAATTCGCGCAAGCGTTCCTTCATCTCCAGAGACGTCACCAACAATTTCAACAGAATCTCCAACAACGACAGATTTCGGACCGAGCTCGCGCGCTTTCATGGCAATCACAAATTGACCAGCTGAGTCACTGGATGAGTTGGCGCCTTGAATCACGCAACCAGAACGTCCGCGATCGACAGAGATTACAAGTGCAGTCGAGGATGAACTATGTGATGGGCGATCTTTGCTGCGACGACGTGTTGTGCGCGTTGGACGTATCCGCACATCTGATTCATCGTATTCGCGAGGCGCCATAAGTTACCGATTACCCACTAAAGCAAAGTTCCAGAGCGCTGGAAAATCAGTGAGAGTCTTTCTTGTAGTCGCAATGTTCTCGACCTGAATACCCTCGATGACAAGTCCAATAACTGCGCCAGCGGTTGCTAAGCGATGGTCTTCGTAGGTGTGAAAAGTACCTGCGTGGAGCGGTTGCGGATTAATGTAGAGCGAATCTGCATCATCTTTAACATCTCCACCTAATCCGTTTAATTCAGTGCGTAGCGCTAACAAGCGATCGGTCTCATGTAAGCGCAGATGTCCGATACCGCGAAGATGTGAAGGTGAATCAGCGAGAGCTGCCAATGCTGCAATCGATGGAGTGAGCTCGCCGACATCATGGAGATCGATATCGATTCCGTGAATAGCAGAGCCCCCCGTAAATCTGGCGCCTCCTGCAACGAATTCAACTTTAGCGCCCATCTCTGTAAGTATTTGGCGAAGTTGATCTCCAGGTTGAGTTGTTTCGCGAGGCCAATCAGCAATTGTTATTGAACCACCACAGACCATCGCGAGAGAGATAAACGGCGCAGCGTTTGATAAATCTGGTTCGATAGTCAGGTCAACACCATGAAGTTGTGAAGGCTCAACGCGCCAAGTCTGGGCTTTGTTATCAACAGTAACCGTTGCGCCAAATTGCCTTAACATTGCAACAGTCATCTCAATATGAGGCATTGATGGCAGCGCACCACCGGAATGTTTTACGGTGATTCCATTTACGGTACTTGGTGCGATAAGAAGGAGCGCTGATAAAAACTGACTCGATGCACTTGCATCGATTGTGAGTTCTCCACCCGCAATTGCACCTTTGGAGTGGATAACAAGCGGAAGCGTATATCGATCATCGTGACTGATTGATACACCAAGCTCTTCGAGAGCCTTGATTACAGGCTCGAGCGGTCTTTCATAGCTGCGCGGATCTCCATCAAATGAAATATCTCCATGAGCGAGTGCCGCAAGTGGTGGTAGAAAGCGCATAACGGTTCCGGCATTACCGACATCAACCTTTGCTGGGCCAGTGAGTTTTTGAGATGCAGGGGGAGTGACTATCCAGTGATCTCCCTTATCAATAATCGAGACACCCATCGCCTGCAATCCGGCTGACATAAGCTCTGAATCTCGTGAAACCAGTGGCTTGCGCAGTGTTGATGGCGAAGTGGCTTGGGCGGCAAGAATCAGAGCACGGTTGGTGACTGATTTTGAACCAGGAATCTCAATCGTTGCTTCAACTGGATGGGCACCACGAAATGGCGCAGGCCATAGCGGATGCGGTGAAGTCATGGCCTAAGTCTACCCATTGCATAGGATTGGCCGTATGTGTGGCAGATATGCGATGGCAACAGGCACGGAAGAGATAGTCGAATTCTTCAATCTCGATAATGATGCTGATGCACCTTCACTTCCCCATAATTGGAATGTTGCTCCCACCAATGAGATCTACATAATCAAAGAGAAGAGCCAATTCAGAGCCGAGTTGACCACTGCCTCTTGGGGAATGATTGCGCCTTGGCAGAAAAATCTGACCGATGCTCGCAACTCTCAATCTCATGCAATCAATGCCAGAAGCGAATCGATTCATGAGAAACCAACATTTCGAGATGCATTTAGAAGAACTCGCTGCTTGATTCCCGTCACAGGTTATTACGAGTGGGCAACTGCCCTCGGGGACTATCCACCAAAGCAACCTTTCTATATTACGAGTGAGAACGGCGCACCGCTTTCAATTGCTGGAATCTGGAGTTCGTGGAAGAGCGAAACTGGTCAAGTAATTGAGAGCGCCTCCATCATTACCCGCGAAGCGGTTTCGACACTAGTTGATATCCACTCACGCATGCCGGTAATGATGACTCCCGAAAAATGGAGCGCTTGGCTGGATAGCAGCAACCGAGATATCGAATCTTTACGTGCGCTAATGCAGA
>JBIKSV010000073.1:0-6022 GCA_044348425.1 Candidatus Planktophila sp.
GAGCATGGTCGCGTTCGCGGAGTTGCTAAGGGCGTTCGTCGCACGATGTCAAAGTTTGGTGCGCGCCTTGAGCCAGGTAGCCATGTAGATATTCAATTGCACAGTGGTCGTACTTTTCACACCATCACTCAAGTTGAAGCTCTGCAGAATTATGGCGAAGAAATTTCGAGTGATTATCAACGCTGGACAATTGCGCATGCAATTCTAGAAACAGCAGAGAGATTCTCACCTCATGAAGAAGAGCCGGCGCCACAAGAGTTTGCACTCGTTGTTGGCGGAATGCGCGCCCTAGCCGAAAATCGCTATGACCCATCTTTGATTCTCGATGCCTTCTTACTTCGATCTCTTTCTATCGGGGGATATTCACCATCGCTGACCACATGTTCGCGTTGTGAGAAACCAGGCCCGCATCGTTATTTCTCATTAGTTGGTGGTGGATCTGTCTGCAATGACTGCAGGCCATCGGCATCTGCCACACCAGCACCAGAGACTTTGGCTTTAATGGAGGCCTTACTTAACTCCGATTGGGAACACGCTTCGGCGAGCGAACTGAGATTTCGCCGAGAAGCTAGTGGATTGATTGCTGCTTATCTACAATGGCACCTTGAAAGAGGGTTACGAAGTTTGCCGATGGTGGAGAGAGCATGAGTTCTAAAAAAGTCAGCAAGATTGAAGTTCCACACCATATAGCGCTCGTCATGGATGGCAATGGTCGCTGGGCTAAAGAGCGCGGCCTTCCTCGCACTGCAGGGCACGAAGCTGGTGAGAAAGTTCTCTTTGATTTAGTAGAGGCTGCAATCGATTTTGGCGTAAAAGAAATCAGCGCCTATGCATTCTCAACTGAGAATTGGAAACGCTCTCCCGAAGAAGTGAAGTTTCTTATGGGATATAGCCGTGAATCTTTACGTAATCGCCGCGACCGACTGCACGATCTCGGCGTAAAGGTGCAATGGATTGGTCGCCCACAGCGCCTCTGGAAGTCAGTGATTGAAGAGCTTGAGACCGCTGAAGAGCTAACGGCAAAGAATAAAAAGTTCACTCTCAATATGTGCGTTAACTACGGAGGACGAGCCGAGATTGTCGATGCCGCAACTCAGCTAGCCAAAGATGTAAAACGTGGCAAAGTTAAGGCAGATTCAATTACTGAAAAAACATTTGCTAAATATCTCTATGCCCCAAAGATGAGTGATGTCGATTTATTCTTGCGTTCATCGGGTGAACAGCGCACAAGTAATTTCTTGCCATGGCAAGCAACCTATGCCGAGTTTGTCTTTATGGATGTCTTGTGGCCAGATATGACCCCAGCAATCTTGTGGAAAGCCATAGAACAGTATTCAGAGCGTGATCGCAGGTTCGGTAAAGCCTAGTTTTAGCTCGCACCATTAGAGGTGAGCCTGTACCGTTTTCTTATGCGAAAGATCCTTGCGCTTGCCATTCTCTTATCAATATTTACTCCTGCAACCGCCACTGCGCATCAACCTGTACAGCTCAACAATCAAGATACCTCTGCAGCTAAGGGGCCACTGCTTGTTGATGGAACTGTCTCCTTTGCTGTTCGTGCATCATTTGCTAAAGCACGCGATGTCCGAGCTTTCCGGGCGCAGTTCAAAGAGGGCGACTCACTTGAGGTTCAGTATTTGATTATTGATAAGGCACCTGAAAACAAGTTGAAAGTTAACCAGCTACCTACATTGGTCGTCACCTCTCCATCAGGTGTTCGCCGAGTAATGAAATTAAATGAGAGAACTAAGTACTTCGAAAAATATAGCGGAGCAACCTATCTCTATCTTGGCCGCAGCAGTTCTGCTGCCGAAGCAGGTATCTACAGCTTTACATTGACCGCCCGCACTCGCTCTGCAGTCACCATTGCAGTGGGAGATCGCGAAGTTCCAGGTGATGTAATCCGTGGAGCGCTACCGACTCCAACACCAACTTCATCGGCAACTCCAACACCAACTCCAACACCAACGGCATCTACCACGCCAAGTGCAGCACCTTCACCCACATCTGGAATCACTCGCGCACAAGTGGAGATGAGAAATAGTAAGAACGCTTGCTGGTCGATTATTGATGACAAGGTCTATGACCTAACACGCTGGATTGGCTCTCACCCAGGGGGAGAGAGCTACATTCTATTTATCTGCGGTAAAGATGGAACAAATTCTTTTAAAGCCCAGCATTCAGGGCGACCTAATCCAACTGCACGTTTAGTTGATTTTCTTCTAGGCCCACTCGTACGTTAAGAGTGATTCCTGCTTATGAGGCAGCTGGATGATCTATAGGCGTCGGCGCAGTCAAGAGAGCGTCGCATTCTGCGCATTGCGCATTGTCCAAGAGATACATTTCTAATTCGTATGTATGCGGACAAAAGGCTGCAGTGATTTTGATTAGATTAGATCCACAGGCAGGGCATGCACAGGTAGGGATACCTCTATAGTTTCCCATTTCAACACTTTGCACAAAGTCCGAAGATTTCTGCTGTGTGACCAACTTCGCGAAAACCATGTTCTTCAGCCATCATCTTCGCCCATTTCTCAATGGCGCCACCCTCAATTTCAACCGTGTCTCCACAACCTTTGCAGACGAGATGATGGTGGTGAGCTTCACCGCACAACCGATAGATAGCTTCACCATCATCTCGCCGTAAAACATCAACAATCTTGTCATTGACAAGACTTTGTAGCGAGCGATACACGGTGGTTAATCCAATGCTCTCGCCTTCACGTTGCATAAGGCGATAAACCTCTTGCGCGCTGGCAAACCCTCCAGCCCGCTCTAAAGTGCTTAAAACTCGTGGGTTAGAGCGAGACATTACTTAACCGCGGTTTCCTCATCATGAGCATGATCTTCTTCATGAGCATGATCTTCTTCATGAGCATGATCTTCTTCGTGTACGCCTTCTTCTTTATGGCCGTGCTCTTCTTCGTGAATGGCAGTTGTCGAGCCATGGTTATGTGTATCTCCACTGTGCAGGTAGCTCACCAATCCCCACATTACAAGTACACCAAGGATTGTTGCCAAGATTGTGTAGCGGGATGAATGACGAGAATGCGCTTCTGGAAGAATATGAGAGGTTGCGAGATAGATAACAATTCCAGCAAAGAGTGCGAGATAAATTGCTATGAAGTTATCGCTAATTGCCAATGTCGCACCAAGGGCCGCGCCGCTGATACGAGCAATTGCGTCAACGCCTAATAACCAAATACCCTTCTTCCCCCACTTGCCGCTCTTGATTAGAAATGAAACGGTGTTAAGCCCATCGCTAAAGGCGTGGACAAGGAGCGCGATAAAGACAGCAATACCAAGATCAGTACTGACTTTGAATGCAACGCCAAGAGCTAAGCCATCAAGGAAGACGTGACCGCCCATGGCAAGAGCACCGATAGAACCTGCAACGCTAGATGCGTGCTTATGGTCATGACCGTAATCTGATTCGGCTGGTTCGTGTGAACCGAAAATCTGCTCGTAGAAGTGAAGCAGTAAGAATCCACCAATGAGAGCCACTGATACTGCTGGGGCGTGGAAGAGCTCTTGGGTACCCATCTCGAAAACTTCAGGCAAGAGATCAAATGCGACCAAACCAAGGAGCAGTCCTGCCGAGAGTCCTAGAACTAGATGGAGGCGATCCTTAGATTTAATAGCAAGGAATCCACCTGCTGTGGTTGCGAGTGCTGTAAAGGCTGCGAGAACGATTGCGATTGTCATGGCCAGAAGGTATCACAAATGAAAATGATTTTCATTTCCACCCCCTCTGGCGAGTCCCTTAAGCTCAAACCATGATTGCAATCGCCAGATTTCGCACCCCATCCGCCAATAAAGAGGCATTTCTCGCCTCCCTAGAGCGCGCTCGCCAAGCTTTCTCCGAGCGTGAGGGCTTTATCTCGGGTGATTATGGCCAGAATCTCGACGATAACGAGCTCTGGACTCTGGTCACTCATTGGGAGAATGTGGGTTCTTATCGCCGCGCACTCAGTTCAACGGTGATCAAGATGGAAGTTGTTCCACTACTTGCAACAGCAATCGATGAACCTGGGGCTTATTCCAAAGATTTATAGTGCGGTAAAATTCACCCACGTTCATTTGCCAGTAAAACTGTAAAGGAGCGCCGACAGCCAGCCGGAGCATCAACCCAGACTCTCCGGCTCACACAGCGGATGGAGTCCCTCATGGCGGTAGATCGTCTAGAAAATATTGTTTCCCTCTCAAAGCGTCGTGGCTTTGTCTTTCCCTCATCAGAAATTTACGGCGGATTGCGCGCCTCATGGGATTACGGACCACTCGGTGTTGAGATCAAGAACAATGTAAAGCGCCAATGGTGGAAGTCAATGGTGATGGGCCGTGAAGATGTGGTTGGTCTTGATTCATCAGTGATCTTGGCACGCGAAGTCTGGGAAGCATCCGGCCACGTTGCGACATTTAGCGATCCGCTTACTGAATGTACTGCTTGCCATAAGCGTTATCGCGCGGATCATTTAGAAGAACAATATGAAGCAAAGCATAAGAAGAAACTTGAATCACTCGCGGATATGAACTGTCCGGCCTGTGGAAACAAAGGGCAATTTACAACTCCGAAGCAATTCTCCGGACTACTCAAGACTTTCCTTGGACCAGTCGAAGATGAGTCAGGTCTTGCTTACCTTCGCCCAGAGACAGCGCAGGGAATCTTTATTAACTTTGATCAGGTAATGACAACTTCACGCAAGAAGCCACCATTTGGTATCGGCCAGATTGGAAAATCTTTCCGTAACGAAATCACTCCCGGAAACTTTATCTTCCGTACTCGCGAATTTGAGCAGATGGAGATGGAATTCTTTGTGGTTCCCGGTACCGATGAAGAGTGGCATAAGTATTGGATCGAGACTCGTCTGAATTGGTATAAAGATCTTGGTATCAATCCAGAGCGCTTGCGCCTCTTCGAGCATCCAAAAGAGAAGCTCTCGCATTACTCAAAGGGCACGACAGATATCGAATACAAATTCGAATTCAACGGCACCGAATGGGGCGAGCTCGAAGGTATTGCAAACCGAACAGACTTCGATCTTAAGGCGCACTCAGCTGCATCAGGTAAGGATCTCTCTTACTTTGATCAAGAGAAAAATGAGCGCTGGACGCCATTTGTTATCGAGCCTGCAGCAGGTGTTGATCGTTGCGCGCTTACCTTCATGATGGATGCATATACAGAAGATGAAGCGCCTAATGCCAAGGGTGAGATGGAAAAACGCGCTGTCATGAAGTTCGACCACCGCATTGCTCCTGTAAAGGCTGCAGTACTGCCACTTTCTCGTAACGCCGATCTCTCCCCAAAGGCGCGCGACTTGGCTACCCAGTTGCGTAAAAATTGGAACATTGATTTCGATGATGCTGGAGCTATTGGACGTCGTTATCGTCGCCAAGATGAAATCGGTACCCCGTACTGCATTACTATCGACTTTGAGACACTTGATGACAATGCAGTCACTATCCGTGATCGCGACACCATGGCGCAAGAACGTATCTCAATCGATCAAGTTGAGTCATGGTTAGCTCCGAAACTTCTCGGTTGCTAAAGCCAACTTGTTAAAGTCATTAGCACTGCCTCTTCGGGATGGCGTACACCAGATAGATCCACCTGTTGTACTCGCGCCGATGGCAGGAATAACTAACGCACCCTTTAGACAACTTTGTCGCGAACAAGGTGCTGGGTTATTTGTTTCTGAGATGGTGACAGCTCGCGCTTTATTGGAGCGCGTGCCAGAAACATTACGAATGATTGAACCTGGCCCAGGCGAATGGCCGCGTTCGGTGCAGCTCTATAGCGTTGATCCACACCACATGTCTGAAGCGGTAAAGATGATTGGCCGAGAAAATTTGGCTGACCATATCGATATGAACTTTGGCTGTCCTGTTCCAAAAGTCACGCGCAAAGGTGGGGGAGCCGCGCTACCATTTAAGCGCAATCTATTCTCTGCAATCGTAAAGGGCGCTGTAGATGCAGCAAAGCCATTTGGCATTCCAGTTACGGTTAAGATGCGTATTGGTATTG
>JBIKSV010000074.1:0-5827 GCA_044348425.1 Candidatus Planktophila sp.
AAGGTGAAGGTTCCGGAGTTGGTGTTGGAGATGGAGAAGGTGAAGGTTCCGGAGTTGGTGATGGAGAAGGGGTAGGCGTTGGCGTTGGCGTTGGTGAAGGTGAAGGTGAAGGTGTTGGTGAAGGTGTTGGTGAAGGTGTTGGTGAAGGAATTGGCGTTGGAGACGGCGTTGGAGACGGCGTTGGAGACGGCGTTGGAGTTGGTGAAGGTGTTGGTGAAGGCGTTGGTGTTGGTGAAGGAGCCGGAGTTGGCTCAGCTACAGGGGCAACGCCTGTTGTCCGGAAACTTTGAATAGGGCCGTACATATATCCCTGATACTCGAAGACGCCTGAGTAAGAAATTAGACGCGCTCTGTAGTAATAGGTGGTTCCTGGAGTGAGACCAGTTACTGATGCATTAATCGAAGTATCAATCGCACTTGTGACCGCAAATGGTGTTCCATTCACCGCGGTAAAGGTATCGAAGTTGAAATATTTTGAGTATACGAAACCATTACGTGAGTTATTGGCACCAGCATTAATTACAGAAGTAAATTTCACTGAAGTATCTGTAATCAGCGTCGCAGTCTCAGAAATAATCCTTGGCATGGCCGAAGTGACGGCTGCTTCAACTACATTTCCGATGCTCTTTCCAGATTCATTCGTTGCATCGAAGCGTAAATAGTATTTAGCACCTGGCATAAAGCCTGCGATTTCGATTGAAACCACTGTCTCGGTATCTGCGCTGAAAGCAGGCAAGGTGACTGATCCAGCGTTCAATGTAAACGATTGATTACGGCCATACGAGAAAGTCACGGTGGTGGCTTGAGATTGAGGATGCACTCTCGCCGTTACTATCTGTTTTTCATTACTCATCAAACCAACAACAGCATTCGTGATCGCGGTTGGTGCAAGTCCCGGAGCTGTTAGTGTGGTAAATGTTGATACTTCGGAGGATGAATATCCCGCAGCATTATTTGCTGAAATCTTGTAGTAGTAAGTTGTAGCACCCGAGAGTGAAATCGGGGTGCTACTTAGAGTGGTTGCGCTAGTTCCACTTAATTGAGTGGAAGTTCGACCACTGATTGTTTTGACATTAGATGAGAAATCCGAAGTTGTGCTGTAGAGAATCTGCACATCAGTAGCTAAGCCATTAGCAGTGACACTTCCGTTTAGCTGGGCGCTATACGCTGTCACTAGTGTTGCCGGGGAGATTGTCACAGTCGGTGCACTGTTGGCGGTTGATTTTGTTGTAAATCTGTAAGTTGGCGATGTGAGACTTCCGAGTGAATTCGTAGCGACTAACCGGAAGAAGTACTTTGTCACAGGTGTTAGTGATCCCAAGAAGGTACTTGTTGAAACTACTTGGCTACCTTCAAACGCGGCGGAAGTTGGAGTTGCCGTTCTTAAGCCGGTGGCAAAGGTTGAGTCAGTTGAAAAATCAACTCGGACAGTGGTGCTTTCAGATTCTGGATTAACATTCATCCGAACTAGCGCACTAGTACCGGTTATTCCTTCTAGGTTGGTGAATTCAACTTTGGGGGCAGCGTAGGCAGGCCAAGAATCTGTAGGTGAAACATAGAGCAACTTATTTGGCGTTCCGGCAGCGAGCAGAGTGACAACACCATCGGTTGCAGAAGATAGAAGCGCTGCCGTTATCTGCGTGACAGTTGCTGTCGGATAAAGGCCTCTATAAATCGCTACCGCACCTGCAACATGGGGGGAAGCCATTGACGTGCCACTAATTCGCTTGGTCGAAGTATTTGATGTAATCCAGCCGGCTGTAATGTCAGATCCGGGGGCCAAGATGTCAACACATGGTCCGTGATTCGTGAAGGAAGATCTGATGTCTCCTTCAGCTACCGAACCGACTGCAATAGCGCTAGGTGCTGAAGCCGGAGATTTTGTACAAGCATCCACGCGATCATTTCCTGCAGCAACTACTACTGCGATTCCAGCATTATTTACTCTCTCAATTGCATCATTGAATGTATTGGAGAGGTTTCCTCCAATACTTAAATTGAGCACCGCTTGCGTCTTCGGGTTTGGATTTGCCGGAGAAAGAATCCAGTCGAGCGCTGCAACAACTCCAACAATGCTTCCGCTACCCGTGCAATCCAGCAGTCGAATCGGCACAATCGTTGCACTCTTAGCCACGCCATACACAGAGCCTGCGGCAGTTGTTGCCACGTGCGTTCCGTGGCCATTGCAGTCACGTGTACCAAGTCCATCATTAAATGCTGTGTAACCAGAGGGAGAAATTCTTCCGGCAAGGTCTACGTGCTCTAGGACTCCAGAGTCACCAATATAAATTGTTGCGCCCTGACCACCGCTTGCGTATTCATAATCTCCAATATTCGGATACGGCGTTCGTGCACGCTGATCGATTCGATCTAGTCCCCATGATGGAGTTTGCAATTGTGTTGCCTGCAGATAAACAGGGGCATCTGCTTCAATGTTCTTTACATATTGAAAATTCTGAACAATTGGAAGTTGATATTCGGCGAGATCGACGACAAAAGCATCGGATGCGTATTCAAATTCATCACTAATTGCGATGCCCGCTTCACCAAGCTGTGTACGCACCACATCATTGAAATCACCATCAACAGAGACGATGTAGGTTGTCTTTGGACCTAGAAGTTCTTTCGCATTGGCGGTGGAACCCCCAATGAGCGTCAAGGCCAAAGCAAGGGCTAACCCCGCCCGAGCCCGCGCCTTATGTCCAGTCATGTCCATTTCACCGCTAATGATGACGGTATTTATCCGTCATTGCGAGACCAAAATGGGGCGGTTTATCGATGAAATGAAAGAACCCCGCCTGTCGTAATGACCGGCGGGGTTCTTTAACGGGGCTGGGCAAATTCAACTGCTCAGATGGCTCAAAGCCATTGAGCTTTGCCTTAATTAATGATTAGCTGCAACCAGATGTGTTTCCACAACCTTCGCATACGAAGCATGCACCCGACATACGCATCTTCACGCCGCAAGTCATGCAGAGTGGAGCATCTGATTTGATTCCCATTGATTCGAGAAGATCAGAAGATGATCCGATTGTTGGAGCAACCTTTGCAGGAGCTGCCTCAATCTTTACATCTGCAACTGGTGCCTTACTTACTGGTGCAACCGCAGGAGCCGCCACAGGAGCAGCCACCGCTTTTAAATTATCAGCGCCCGCCACAGGTGCATACTCGCCACCGTTATTGAGCGCTTGCTCGCGCTCTGCTGCGGTGTAAAGACCCATTGCTGAACGCTGTTCGAATGGCATGTAATCGAGTGCAAGGCGACGGAAGATGTAATCCATCATGGACTGTGCCATGCGAATATCTTTATCATCTGTCATACCTGCTGGCTCGAAGCGAAGGTTTGTGAACTTCTCAACGAATGTCTCAAGAGGTACTCCGTATTGAAGTCCGATTGAAACTGCGATTGAGAATGCATCCATTACGCCAGCAAGAGTTGATCCCTGCTTACCGAGCTTAAGGAATACCTCACCGAGTGCGCCATCTGCATAGGCACCGGCTGTCATGTAACCCTCTGCTCCACCGACTGAGAATGATGTCGTTGTTGCAGGGCGTGCCTTTGGAAGACGGTTACGAACTGGCTTTGCAGCTGCTTCAACTGGAGCATCCTTTGCCTTCGCCTTGCCATCAGAGAGTGGCTGACCGACCTTGCAGTTATCGCGATAAACAGCGAGCGCCTTAAGACCCATCTTCCAACCCTGGTAGTAAACCTCTTCTACCTCTTCAACAGTTGCATCCTCTGGGAGGTTAACTGTCTTAGAGATCGCACCCGATAGGAATGGCTGGCATGCAGCCATCATGCGTACGTGGCCCATTGGCGCAATTGAACGTGCACCAAGTGCACAGTCAAAGACGTCGTAGTGCTCGAGCTTGAGTCCAGGTGCATCGATGACGTGACCGTTAGCTGCAATGAACTCAACGATTGCTTCGATTGTCTCTTCTGTGTAACCAAGCTTGCGAAGAGCTGCTGGGACTGTCTGGTTAACGATCTGCATTGAACCGCCACCGACAAGCTTCTTGAACTTAACGAGTGAGAAGTCTGGCTCGATACCTGTTGTATCGCAATCCATCATCAAACCAATTGTTCCTGTTGGTGCAAGTACTGAGATCTGCGCGTTGCGCCATCCGTTCTTATCACCTGTTGAAAGACATGCATCCCATGCCTTATTTGCCTCTGCCCAGACATCGATATCAAGTGTTGTCTGGTGCTGTGCTGCAGATGAAGCAGCTGCGTGCTTACGCATTACGCGAGCATGTGCTGTTGCATTTGGAGCGAAGCCTTCGTATGGACCAACAATGCCAGCGAGTTCTGCTGAACGCTTGTAAGTGATACCTGACATGAGTGATGTGATTGCACCAGCAAGTGCGCGTCCACCCTCTGAATCGTATGCAAGACCTGATGCCATAAGGAGCGCTCCAAGGTTTGCGTAACCGATTCCGAGCTGACGGTATGCACGTGTTGTGACACCAATTGCCTCAGTTGGGAAGTCAGCGAAGCAGATTGAGATATCCATCGCTGTGATGATGAGCTCTGCTGCCTTACCGAATGTCTTAGCATCGAATGATCCATCAGCCTTAAGGAACTTCATCAAGTTAAGTGAAGCCAAGTTACATGATGAGTTGTCGAGTGACATGTACTCAGAGCAAGGGTTTGACGCATTGATGCGACCTGACTCTGGGTTTGTGTGCCAATCATTGATGGTGTCGTCGTACTGGATTCCAGGATCAGCACATGCCCATGCAGCTTCTGCCATCTTGCGGAAGAGCTTGCGAGCATCTGTTGTCTCGATTACTTCACCAGTTGAACGAGCCTTGAGACCGAACTCTGCGCCGTTCTCGTATGCACGCATGAACTCATCTGAGACGCGAACAGAGTTGTTAGCGTTCTGATATTGCACAGAGATGATGTCCTTGCCACCGAGATCCATATCGAAGCCAGCATCACGAAGTGCGCGAATCTTCTGCTCTTCTGAAACCTTTGTCTCGATGAATTCTTCGATATCTGGGTGATCTACATCAAGGACAACCATCTTTGCAGCGCGACGGGTTGCGCCACCAGATTTGATTGTTCCTGCAGATGCATCAGCACCACGCATAAATGAAACAGGACCAGATGCTGTTCCACCTGACTTAAGAAGTTCCTTTGATGAGCGAATACGTGAAAGGTTAAGACCGGCACCAGAACCGCCCTTAAAGATCATTCCTTCTTCGCGGTACCAGTTAAGAATTGAATCCATTGTGTCATCAACTGAAAGGATGAAGCACGCTGATACTTGCTGTGGAGCAGCTGTTCCGACGTTGAACCACACAGGTGAGTTAAATGAGAATGTCTGGTGCAAGAGCATGTGAGTTAGCTCGTGTTCGAAAATTGTTGCATCTGCATCTGTTGCGAAGTAACCGTTCTCGCGGCCTGCCTTTGTATAGGTAAGGACTACGCGATCGATAACCTGCTTAAGTGACCACTCGCGGTTATCAGCACCAACTGCACCACGGAAGTACTTTGTTGTAACGATTGTTGAAGCGTTAACTGACCAGAAATCTGGGTACTCGACGCCGCGTTGTTCAAAGACAACCTCGCCGGTCTTCCAGTTCTGCTGAACTACATCGCGGCGATCCCATGTGACCTCGTCATATGGATGAATGCCTTCGTTTGTATAAATGCGCTCAATGGTTAATCCCTTGCCGCCCTTAACCTTTGAGGCTGGTCGATTGATGACCGTATCTGACATGTGTGTATTTCCCGTCTTCTCTTAATTGGTGCTGGTGAATTTTTAATTTTGACTTGTAGTTCTGTACTGCTTATTCAGTTTTGGAGCGCAAGAAGCCA
>JBIKSV010000075.1:0-5790 GCA_044348425.1 Candidatus Planktophila sp.
TTATCGACGAAATTGATGCCGTCGGTCGTCAACGCGGAACTGGAATGGGTGGTGGCCACGATGAACGTGAGCAGACGCTCAATCAATTACTTGTTGAGATGGATGGCTTTGAAGCAAATGGTCAAGTAATTTTGATTGCAGCGACCAACCGCCCAGATGTTCTTGATCCAGCCCTTTTGCGTCCAGGTCGTTTTGATCGCCAGATTCCTGTTGATCGCCCCGACCTAAAGGGCCGCGGAGATATTCTTAAAGTTCACGCCAAGAACAAGCCAATTTCGGAGAGCGTTGATCTCGTGGCATATGCCCGACGCACACCGGGCTTTACCGGTGCCGATCTTGCTAACGTACTTAATGAAGCAGCGCTCTTAGCTGCACGTGAAGGTAAGAAAACAATTACAAATCCAGATTTAGATGAAGCAATCGATCGCGTTATGGGTGGACCACAACGCAAAACTCGCCTCATGTCTGAAGAAGAGCGTCGCGTAACTGCTTATCATGAAGTTGGTCATGCACTTGTTGCTCGCGCCTTACCTCACACTGATCCGGTGCATAAAGTCACCATCATGCCACGTGGTCGAGCCCTGGGTTACACAATGGTGCTTCCGGATGAAGATAGATATTCCACAACCCGTAACCAATTACTTGATCAGCTCGCCTATTCTCTTGGTGGCCGCGCTGCCGAAGAACTCATCTTCCACGATCCTTCGACTGGTGCCTCAAACGATATTGAAAAAGCAACAGCTCTTGCCCGCGCGATGGTGACTCAATACGGAATGACAGAGGCGATCGGTGCTATCAAACTGGGTGCAGATTCTTCACAGCCATTTATTGGTCGCGAGTATGGTCATCAGCGCGACTATTCAGAATCAGTTGCTGCAACTGTAGATAATGAAATTCGAAAGCTTATCGAGAATGCTCACCAAGAAGCATTCGATATTCTCGTCGCAAACCGCGAAACACTCGATGCAATGGTTGTTGTTTTGCTTGAGAAGGAGACTCTCAACAAAGAAGAGATTGCAGAGATTTTTGCAAACGTTATTGAATGGCCAGGACGTCCAAAATGGACCGGTTCATTGACTCGCATTCCTTCAGAGCTTCCACCAGTTGCGACTCGCGAACGTGTGATTGCGACACCGGTTGAAGAAGATGTCGAAAAGCCAAAGCGAGCTCGACGTGTAAAGAAAGCCTCTGAAAGTGAGTGATATCGGCTCAGTAACGATGGGTCCGGATGACGGTGGAGCGAACGCTCCATTTGATCAAGTACGCGCAGAGCGAGCAGTTCGCGAACTTCTTTTAGCGCTCGGCGAAGATCCAGAACGCGAAGGGCTGCAAGAGACTCCAGCACGCGTTGCTCGCGCTTTTAAGGAAAATTTTGAAGGGCTATGGCAGCGGCCAGAAGAAGTTCTCACCACAACCTTTGATATCGGCCACGAAGAGCTAGTGATTATTCGCGATATTGAAGTCTTCTCACATTGCGAGCACCACCTCACTCCTTTTCATGGCGTGGCGCACGTTGGTTATATTCCTCGCGGAAAAATCACTGGCTTATCAAAAGTAGCTCGCCTAGTTGATATGTACGCACGTAGACCTCAGGTGCAAGAACGTTTGACGACTCAAATAGCTGATGCAATGGTAGAAATTCTTAATCCGCTAGGTGTCATTGTGATTATTGATTGCGAACATCTTTGTATGTCAATGAGAGGCGTCCGCAAATCTCAAGCACGTACAACAACCTCAGCAGTCCGTGGTGCTTTGCGGGATGCAACCACTCGCGCAGAAGCTATCAGTCTAATTACGAATCGGTAATCACTATGTTGGTTATGGGAATTCTCAATGTCACACCTGATTCATTTGCCGATGGTGGCAAGCATTTCACCTTTGAGCACGCAATTTCTCACGGCCTTTCAATGATTGAAGATGGCGTCGATATTATCGATGTTGGCGGCGAATCGACTCGACCTGGTGCAGAGCGCGTGAGTGAAGAAGAGGAAGAACGTAGAGTTATTCCAGTCATTGCTGGACTAGCAGGCCTCGGGGTTCAAATCAGCGTCGACACGATGCGTGCTTCCATTGCAAAGAAGGCGGTCGAAGCCGGAGCCAAAATCGTAAATGATGTGAGTGGAGGGCAGGCTGATCCACTGATGTTTTCGACAGTTGCGCAATTAAAATGTAAATACACGCTGATGCATTGGCGAGGACATTCAAAGGATATGAATTCACGCGCTCAGTACGGCGATGTAGTAGAAGATGTAATTGATGAGATTACGATTCAACTCGATAAGGCACTCGCCGCAGGTATTGCACGCGAAAACATTATTCTTGATCCGGGGCTAGGTTTTTCCAAAGATTCTGAACACAATTGGGAAATTCTCAACCGTATCGATGAGTTTGTTGCGCTGGGTTACCCTGTTCTTATTGGCCATTCTCGCAAAAGATTTATTGGGGGAGCAACACCTGATGATAGAGAAGAAGGCACCCTAGCTATTTCAAAGTCGCTTGTCGGAAAAGGAATTTGGGCGGTTCGCGTTCATAGCGTTGCTGCACATGTGAATATGGTGAAGCAATGAGTGATTTGATTTCTATCAAAGGCATCAAAGGCTTTGGATATCACGGAGTCTTCGATTTTGAGAGACGTGACGGTCAAGATTTTTTTGTTGATATTGAAGTTGCAGTTGATCTTCAAAGCGCCAGCAAGAGTGATAACTTGCAGGATTCTATTGATTACAGCTTGCTTACCTCGATTGCCCGTGAGGAAATAGAAGGAGAACCAGTAAATTTGATTGAGCGTCTCGCTGGAAAGATAGCAGATCGAATCTTGCAACAATTTTCTCAAGCAACATCTGTCTCAATAACCGTTCATAAGCCATCTGCCCCCGTCAGTGAGGATGTCACTGATATAGCCGTGACTATCAAGCGACCATGAAAGCAGTCATTGCCCTTGGTGCCAATATCGGTGACCCAGAAGAGCAGATGCAAATCGCAATTGCACTCTTGCAAGATTCCTTAGATTTAATTGCTATATCTTCAATTATTAAGACTGCTCCGGTGGGTGGACCATCACAACCTGATTACCTCAATGCTGTCTGTATTGCTGAGTGCGAGTTATCTGCTTCTGAGTTACTCGGACTCTTGCAAGGAATTGAGAAGAGCTTAGGTCGAGTTAGAGAAGAGAGATGGGGTCCGCGCACCATCGATCTAGATCTCATTCAATACGGCACAATTCTTAGCGCTGCCGATGAGTTGACTTTGCCCCATCCGCGGGCCCACGAACGTCGTTTTGTTCTGGAACCCTGGTTTGAAATTGAGCCAGATGCAATCCTGCTCACCCACGGCAAAATATCCGAACTTTTGGCACAACTTCCATAGGGCTTTAGACTTAAGCCCTTGCAAGCCCGGTACCTGAAAGGACTGGAGCCATGAAGATTGTTACAGATGCTCAAGACCTTCCAGCGGGCTGCGCATTTATTCCAACAATGGGTGCACTGCATCAAGGTCATGGCTCTCTCTTTGCAATAGGAAAAACTCTCTCACACAATGTTGTGGCAAGTATCTTCGTTAACCCTTTGCAATTTGAGAAGAGCGAAGATTTAGAGAAGTATCCTCGGACTCCAGATCGCGATATTGATTTAGCAGAGAGCTTCGGCATAACTCATCTTTGGTTGCCCACACAGGACGAAATTTATCCAGCCGGATATAAATCTCTTTCAGCAGGGCCTCTTGGAAAAATTTATGAAGGCGCTTCAAGACCAGGACATTTTGATGGAGTTGTAACGGTGGTAAGTAGATTATTTGATCTGCTCAAACCACGATTTGCAGTTTTTGGGGAGAAAGATTTTCAGCAGTTATCACTTATTCGTAAATTAAATGATTCGGTAGAAATAATTGCAGCACCCACAATTCGTGAAGCAGATGGCTTAGCGATGTCTTCTCGAAATATGCGGTTATCACCCGCAGAACGTGAGGCAGCATCAATTATCTACAAAGCACTCAATAGTGGTGAGAAACTCGATGGGATGCGGGCAATTTTGGCGAGTGAACCCCTATTTACCCTCGACTATCTTGAGAATATTGATGAAGATACCTTTGCGCCACCGACAGAAGAAAGTTCAAAAATCCGAACCATTATCGCTGGGTGGATAAATCAGGTGCGGTTGATAGACAATATGCAGGTCGACAACATGCAGATCAACCGAATGCCTTTGAAAAGTGAGAACCTGAGATGAAGTTACTGGCACCAACCCCCGGGTGGACTGCGCAAGCCGATGTAATTGTTGTGGGTTCGGGCATCGCTGGATTAACTACTGCTTTGCAATGTCGAACATATGGATTATCGGTGCTTTTGGTTACAAAAGCGCGCGTTGATGAGGGTTCTACTAAATGGGCGCAGGGCGGTATTGCTGCAGCTCTGGGAGATGGAGATTCTCCTGAAGATCATTTACGGGATACTCTCGAAGCTGGTGCAGGTCTC
The DNA here is from genome assembly GCA_044348425.1 of Candidatus Planktophila sp. Classification (GTDB taxonomy): domain Bacteria; phylum Actinomycetota; class Actinomycetes; order Nanopelagicales; family Nanopelagicaceae; genus Planktophila. The sequence continues at coordinate 4,469 of JBIKSV010000075.1, forward strand.
TGCGATGTAGATGCAGTTCGAGTGCTTGTTACTGAAGGACCTGAAGCTGTCCGCAAACTTATCGAACGCGGCGCAATTTTTGATAGAGAAGCCTCCGGTGAGATCTCACTGACTCGAGAAGGTGGCCATCATCGCAATCGCATTATTCACGCTGGTGGTGATGCAACTGGGGCAGAGGTATCGCGGGCTCTTTTAGCTGCTGTTACAGAAGATCCTGAAATCGAAGTTGTAGAGCATGCTTTGGTTCTTGATGCGCTTAAGGATGCCGATGGTGATATTTGTGGAGTCACTCTGCACGTTATTGGCGCTGGTAGTCGAGATGGTGTTGGACGCGCATTGGCAAAAGCTGTTGTTCTCGCAACTGGTGGCTTGGGTCAAGTATTCGCGCAGACTACAAATCCTTCTGTCTCAACCGGTGATGGTGTTGCCTTAGCACTACGTGCCGGTGCCAAGGTAGCAGATGTTGAATTTATTCAATTCCATCCCACTGTTCTATGGCTTGGTGATAGTTCGCAAGGACAGCAACCACTCATTAGCGAAGCAGTGCGTGGCGAAGGTGGATATCTTCTCGATGGTAATGGCAAGAGATTTATGCAAGATGTACATCCGTTAGCTGAGTTAGCACCGCGCGATGTAGTTGCAATTGCGAGTATGCGAGTAATGAATGAAAGCGGAGCACACCATGTTTGGCTCGATGTTCGACACTTAGATGGATTTGAAAAGCGTTTTCCTACTATCTATGCATCATGTATCTCGCACGGAATCAATCCACTTACAGATTTGATTCCGGTAGCACCAGCATCGCATTACGCATCAGGCGGTGTCCGAGTAGATCTCAATGGCCGCACCAGCGTAAATGGGCTATATGCATGCGGAGAAACTGCCTGTTCTGGAGTCCATGGCGCTAATCGCCTAGCTTCCAATTCGCTCTTAGAAGGACTGGTATTTAGCGCCCGCATTGCAGCAGATATCGCTGCTCATACTCCTGAACCGGGTATGCCAATTGAAAATTCTTCACGAGCTATCTTGCTTGATCCTGCTGTTCGTTTAGATATCCAGAGAAATATGAGCCGTGGTGCAGGTGTGCTTCGTTCTTCAGATTCTTTACTCAATACAAATGCAGAGCTAACTCGCATTGAAGATCGCATAAGTAACCAACCCTGTGTTGAAGCCTGGGAGGCGACAAATCTATTTCAGCTTGCCCAAGCAATTCTCAAGGCAGCGCTTATTCGTCAAGAGACACGTGGTTCTCATTGGCGAGAAGATTTTCCGCAGACAAGTGATCTCTGGCGAAAACGAATTATTCAGCAGATGGATCAAAG
>JBIKSV010000076.1:0-5717 GCA_044348425.1 Candidatus Planktophila sp.
ACGCGCAAAGGTGGGGGAGCCGCGCTACCATTTAAGCGCAATCTATTCTCTGCAATCGTAAAGGGCGCTGTAGATGCAGCAAAGCCATTTGGCATTCCAGTTACGGTTAAGATGCGTATTGGTATTGATAGCGATCACCATACTTACTTAGAGGCTGCAAAATCTGCAGCTGATGCAGGTGTTGCTTGGGTGGCACTTCATGCACGAACTGCAGAGCAGATGTACGAAGGCAAAGCAGATTGGTCTGCCATTAAAACTTTGGTCGAACATCTGGCTCCAACAGGTGTTCCTGTACTTGGAAACGGCGATATCTGGAGCGGTAAAGATGCCCTCAATATGTTCGAGCAGAGCGGTTGTGCTGGTGTTGTAGTTGGTCGTGGATGCCTAGGGCGCCCTTGGTTATTCGCTGATTTAGTAGCCGCGATGCGTGGCGATGCTGCGCCGCTACTTCCGACGCTTTTTGAAGTGCGCGAAGTGATGTTCCGTCACGGTGAGTTAATTGTTGATTACTTTGAATCAGAAGATCGCGGATGTCGCGATCTTCGTAAGCACATGGCTTGGTACCTCAAAGGATTTAGAGTTCCTAGCGAACTACGTCGCCAATTCGGAATGGTTTCATCACTCAAAGAACTGCGCATGCTTTTGGATCAGCTCGATGACCAACCATATCCAGTTGAAGTTGCAGCGCTACCTCGTGGCCGCACAAGCCATGGCCGTGCACCAACTTTGCCGGATGGTTGGCTAAAAGATCCTGATGAAATGATTCATCTCGAAGCAGAAGATATGTTCTCGGGTGGATAATGTTTAAGCTCATCAGACGAATAATCACCTTAATTCTCACCGTAATAATTGCTATCCCAGGATATGCATTGGTTGTTACGTGGAATTCTGCCCATAATCCAACAATTCGAAATGCTGATGTAATTGTTATTCCAGGTGCGGCGCAGCTAGATGGGCGACCAGGAGAAGTATTGCTTGCACGCCTACAAGAGGCCAAACGAATTTATGATTTAGGTCTTGCTCCTTTGATCATCACTGTTGGCGAAGGCGCACCCGGAGATAGAACAACTGAAGCGGCGTCGGGCGCAGCATGGTTGCGCTCTAACGGAGTAAAGAAAAGCGTTATCGTCTCTTTACCGATTGGACGAGATACTCGCACCCAAACTAAAACTTATGTCGCTGAGATGAAAAAGCGCGAGATTAAAAATGTCATCATCGCAACCGATCCTTATCACTGCCAACGTGCAATCACTATGGCCGAAGACCTCGATGCCATCGCATCATGCTCGCCGGTGACCAGTGGTCCTAACTCGTTGGATGGCTCGAGCCTTCGCTATTTAGTGCGTGAAGCAGGAGCGTATTTGGCTTACATCACGCTGGGCCGTCGCGGAATCAATATCAGTGACCACCTTAACAATGGGGCTCTAGGGACTTATAAGGTATGGCTATGAACATGCGCGGTTACACCTTGGCTGACCAAGAGCGCTTTCTTGATGAGCCAGCAAAGCGAGTAGGCCGCACCGAATTCATGCGCGATCGTGCACGAGTAATCCACTCTGCTGCATTGCGCAGGCTTGCGGCTAAAACTCAGGTCGCAGTCCCTTGGGAGAATGATTTTCAACGTACTCGCCTTTCTCATTCACTTGAATGCGCACAAATTGGTCGCGAACTCGGCGAATCACTTGGCGCTGATCCAGATTTACTTGAGACGGCATGTCTCTCACACGACATGGGACATCCACCATTTGGGCACAATGGCGAAGAAGCCCTTGCTGCACTCGCCGAAACATGTGGCGGATTCGAAGGTAATGCACAGAGCTTTAGATTGCTTACTCGTATCGAAGCAAAGACAGTTGATGCAAACGGAAAGAGTATTGGACTTAATCTGACTCGAGCATCTTTAGATGCTGCGACAAAGTATCCGTGGAGCAATCAAGTTAATCCAAAGAAGTTTGGAGTCTATAGCGATGACCAACCAATCTTTGATTGGATGCGTCAAGGCGCCCCTGAGGGTAGAAAATGTATCGAAGCTCAAATCATGGATTGGTCAGATGATTGCGCTTACTCCGTACATGATTTAGAAGATGCTATTTTTGCTGGGCAAGTAACCGTCAAGAACTTCGAAAAAGATTTTGATACTTTGTATAAAGAGATGGTTGATGGATACAAGAGCGATGCAACTAAGGAAGAGGCCGCAGCCGCGCTAATTCGTCTACAAAGTTTGTCATGCTGGCCTGCCTACTTTGATCGCACCCATAGATCACTTGCTCGACTCAAGGATTCAACGTCACAGTTGATTGGCCGCTTTGTACTTGCAGCCGAGAGCGAGACTCGACGGATTCATGGTGAAGGTCCTTTGACACGTTACAGCGCAAACCTAGAGATTCCTCGCGAAGCAGTCATCGAAGTAGATTTCTTAAAAGCAGTCGCTGGCCATTACTTAATCAGCGCTGCAGCGTCTCAGGATCGTTATGAGAAGCAGCAAGTGCTGATTCAAGAACTCGTCGAGATGCTCTACCAGGCAGCACCTGCTGAGCTAGACCCAATCTTTGAAGATGATTGGATGCTTGCTTCATCCGATGGCGAGAAGCTCCGTGTCGTCATCGACCAGATTGCTAGCCTGACCGACCCGGGCGCATACGCACTTCATGCTCATCTGACTGCACAATTACGAAAGCGTGGCTAAGGTAGCAACATGAGTGGTCGTATTAGAGATGAGGATGTTCAGTACATCCGCGAACGCGCGCCTATTGATGAAGTTGTTGCAGATTATGTTCAGTTAAAGAATGCGGGCGGCGGACAGAAGAAAGGTCTCTGCCCTTTCCATGACGAAAAATCTCCATCTTTTCACGTAACACCAAGTAAAGGATATTTTCACTGTTTCGGATGTCAGACCGGTGGAGATGCAATCACCTTCTTAATGAAAATTGATCATCTCTCATTTACAGAGACAATCGAGCGTCTGGCTGATCGAATGGGTTACACCCTTAGATATGACGAATCATTTAGCGGGAGCAAAGCCCCGGTCGGAAACCGTTCGCGGTTGATTGCAGCCCATGCAGCAGCAGCTAAGTTTTATCAAAACCTTCTTAACACGTCACCGGATGCGGCCTATGGTCGTGAGTTACTGACTAAGCGTGGTTTCGATCGTGCAGCTTGTGAAGCTTTTGGAGTTGGCTATGCCCCTAACGCATGGGATGGCATGACAAAAGAACTCCGCTCTCAAGACTTTACTATCGAAGAGCTAGAACTTGCTGGACTTTCTAAGATGGGCGAAAGAGGCCCAATTGATAAGTTCCGCAATCGTTTGATGTGGCCTATCCGAGATATCTCAGGTGATGTTGTTGGATTCGGTGCGCGCAAGCTAGCCAGCGATGAAGAAGATCAAGGCCCTAAATATCTCAATACTTCAGAGACGCCGATTTATAAGAAGAGTCAGGTCCTCTATGGGCTTGATATCGCCAAGAAAGAGATTGCCAAGAAGCGCCAAGTTGTTGTCGTTGAAGGTTATACAGATGTGATGGCTTGCCATTTAGCAGGAATCACAACAGCAGTAGCAACCTGTGGAACCGCTTTTGGTCCAGACCATATTCGCATCATCCGCAGATTGTTAATGGATGACGATGCATTTAGAGGCGAAGTTATCTTTACCTTCGATGGTGATGCAGCCGGACAGAAAGCTGCAATGCGCGCATTTAATGAAGATCAAAAGTTTGTTACTCAAACATTTGTGGCTGTCGAACCTGATGGTTTAGATCCTTGTGATTTGCGCCAGACAAAGGGAGATCTAGCTCTCCGTGATTTGATTGCAAGGCGAATTCCACTCTTTGAATTTGCCATTAAGACAGAACTCAATTTACATAATCTCAATACTGCAGAGGGGCGCGTTAACGCACTGAATGCAACGGCCCCACTTGTCAGCCAGATCCGAGATAAGTCACTGCGCCCTGAATACGCGCGCTTGCTTGCTGGTTGGCTCGGCGTTGAAGTCGAGATTGTCACAAAGGCAGTTTCACAAGGAGCGCGGAATGTTGCTCCCGCACAAGATTCTGCATCCGGTGAGCACACTGAAAATATTTGGAGACCAGATCCACTTGAGCCGCGCCTGTTATTAGAACGTGAAGTTCTCAAAGTGAAGGTGCAACACCCTGCGCTGGTTACCACTTGGGCGACTATCGAAGATGATGCATTTACTCATCCTGCTTATCGCACACTTGCAATCACAATTAATTCAATTAATGAAACTCGCGCGCTGACGCCGGAAGATTTCACAGAACCTGAAATGAAAGCGCTCTTTACCGAACTTTCTGTCGAACCGATTCGTGTCGATGGAGAAATTACAGATCGACTTGTTGCGAGCATTGTTGCGCGACTGCGGGAGGTAGGGATAAGTCGTTCCATAGCCGAACTCAAATCACGCCTTCAGCGACTTAATCCTGTCGAAAATGGGGAGGAGTACAACGCAGCCTTCGCGCAATTAGTGGGGCTAGAGGCGGCTCGGCGCACGCTTCATGATGAGGCGGTGGGAACTCTTTAATTTGGGCGCCCTCTAGCCGATGCGATAGAGTGCGCACGTTCAAAATAGTCCCTGATAGCTCAACGGCAGAGCAGTCGACTGTTAATCGACAGGTTCTTGGTTCGAATCCAAGTCAGGGAGCAAATGCTAGATGAAAGGGACCGTATGAGTCGCGAGCGAAAGCTAACCCGCCGGGCGACACTGCGAGGCGCCGCGGCGTTTCTTCTTGCGCCGATTGCTTCACGAATCTCACTTGATTCTGCATATGCCACGGGCACAAGAATTGTTCGCCTTAATAAGTTGCCAATCGGTTCTACCTTTTCATTTACAACTTCAACACAAGGTTTACCTGCGATAGTGCTTCGAACCAAGACGGGAGTCTTCGCGTACTCGATGATCTGCACCCATCAAGGGGGCTCACTCGCATATAACCGCTCGACAAAACAGCTCGCTTGCCCGCTTCATGGAGCAAAATTTGATCCTCTCAAAGGCGGCCAGGTTGTCAGCGCTCCCGCAGACACCAAGCCGCTACCGAAGATAAAGGTCGCAATTAAAGGCGGCTGGGTCGTAGAAGCCTAAAGTTCTCCAATCCTTAAATCAGGAAAATCTCAGCATTTCGAGGCATTATCTAGCCATGAAGAAATTCAAAGTAGCCATCGCATTTGCCTTGGGCGCAGTCCTCGCAGGTTCAGTAGCAACCGCATCCCTGACGCCAAGTTCAACAGTTAACGCGTGCGTTGATAATCGCACCAAGGCGCTCTTCCTATCTAACGATGGAAAGTGTCCGACTAATCGCACCGCACTACTCATCGGTGGCGGTTCTGCAATGGATGCAAAAACTATCTCTTCTCTCGTTACACCATCAGTTGTTTCGATCGCAGTAACCGCAACCGCTGGTAACGGAACTGGTTCAGGATGGATATACAAGAGCAATTCAACTTCAACTTTCATCGTCACCAATAACCACGTGATTGAGACAGCAGCGATATCTGCAACAAAGACAATTACCGTCGAACTCACAAATGGCAATACCTACCCTGCCAAGATTATTGGGCGAGATGCCAATTACGATTTAGCAGTTCTACAAATACAATTCGGTAATTTGCCACCACTAATCTTGGGAGATTCTTCAAAGGTCAGCGTTGGTGATGATGTTCTTGCAATCGGATCACCCCTAGGTCTGGCCAGTACAGTTACCAGC
>JBIKSV010000077.1:0-5668 GCA_044348425.1 Candidatus Planktophila sp.
ACAAGCCGAGCTCCCTCTGCCATACCCAATACGCGCTCTTTGGTGAGAAGCAATCGATCTTGCATCTGAGGATGCATCTGGTCTTTGCGAGCGTTCTCCATATCAATTTCATTGGCAGCGAGAATCTCAGGAGTTTTCGCAATGAGAGCCTGAGCAATCATTTCAAGTGCACCTTTTCGCTCGCTACCAGAGGCAGTCGAAAGCGAACGAGCCGCAAGGCGTGCTGTATCCGCGAGTTGGGCGATGAGTGCCTGTGAATCCATAACGTTAAGTGTATCTGGGTCGGACTAGCGCGTGCTGCTCCGTTTAAGAACAAATCTCTCAACCGAAGCAATTGTTGTTGGATAGGCACCTATGGTTGGTACCAAGACTGCCCTTATCGTTTGTGGCCCCGTCAGTGGCGGTTTAAAGTTACAACTTATTGTGATTGGCGTGCTACCTGTCGCTGTTCGACTAAAGCAAGCAGGAATACGTTTGCCCCCGATGGTAAATGTCACTCGCCCTGCAACTGAAACGAGTGCACTTATTGAAACTAATGTTCCCTTAGAAATTGAAGTCGGAACAGTCAAGGTAACACTTATCGCGGCAGTGGAATTGTTGGTAATGGTGCGAGTAGATATCGCTGCCAGCTCATTTCCAGCTTGATCTATCCATCGCCCACCTGCGGCGCCTCCGAGTGGGCTATATGCAAAAGTGACTGTGGCGCCGGCAGGAATCATTCGTGAAAGATTAAGTGTTGCGACGTTGCCCAAAAAGCTGGTCGAGCTCACGCTAAGTGCGCTTCCACTATCCGAAATTGTATAGATACCACTTAGCTGGAGTGAATTTGTAATTGTTTCACTTGCAGTCAGGATGATGGCGGTACCTGATGAATTAACTTCAATCGTTGTTGCAGTTGGAAGATCATTATCAACTCTAATGGTTGCAATAACAGCAGTTGAGAGGTTATTGGCCGAATCTGCTGCATAGAGGTTATAGAGACCACTATTGAGCGAAGCTAGAGTAAGAGTTGTGTTGGTATTTGCAACGCTGATTGAGACCGAGTTTCTGTTTGCCGAAGCCGCTCCAGTAATGCTTGCTAGATTTGTTACTGTGACAGATTGATTGACTAAATACACGGTTCCAACTTCAGTCGAGCGGACTGTGATGGTGTCACCATTCTTGCCCAAAGATCTGGAGTCAATTCTAGAAACTGTTGGTGGTGTTGCATCTGCTAATGGAGTAACAGGGATGTTTACAAAAATCTGTAACCTAAAGCTCGAAGGCTGAGGACATTGGGCACTTGAGCAAAATGTCCAGTCGGGATTACCGCTGAATCTATTGGGTCCGAATGCAATCTCACGAGCTTCATTGCTACTTGACCTGTTCCAAACAAAGACTGGCCGATAATTAGCCATGTCATGAACCTGAAACGATCCATAACCCCCGTCACTCGCCGGAGAATCGTTATAGTCGTAAGCAGAAGAACTACCCAAGGTCGAACCATCCGCCAGGGTTGAACGATCCGGCGCATAGTTCCAAGGCCAAATCTCAAGTCTTCCATTTATACCTGAGCTTCCTACCGTATCGGTCACGAAAGATGAGTCTGAGAAGATATTGAGGTCTGTGACATTAGCTTGAACAATATAGCGATTTGGAATATTGACTGTCGGGATCATCAGTGAGGTGACTGATGGATCCCAAGCTGAGGCCGTTGTAGCTTGTGAGGTGTCTCCCCTAACCCATTTATAGAAGTCAGTCTCGGCGTATGAAGCAGTTCCAGAGATTGTTGCATCCATGCGGTATCGCACACGAGAGAAATTCGCCGCGCTATGAGTATTCGATGCGGTACCAGCGCCTAAACCAAAACCTGATTCATAAACCACATTTCCAGAACTATCCCGATTCATCGTTGTGGTTCCATAAATCTTTGTCCATGGGTAGCCATAAGTGCCGGTACCCGCATTCGTTGTTGCTGCCACTCGAATGTAAGTAGCAACCTGACTCAAGCCAAGAAGATCATGCGAGCGAACGGCGGATGCAACCGTGGTCGCAAGGCTCCAGGTTCCAGAATTACCGGATGAGGAACTTTCAATTCGAAATCCCGTAATTCCATTGTCAACATCTGATGGCGTTGACCAGGTAATTCGGATTCCACCAGCGATAGCAGTTGTGGCAATATCAAGAGGAGCTGAGGCAAAACCTCCTGCAGCAAGGGCCTGTGGAGTAGCTGGAGAAACGAGCGTTGCAAGAATCACGGCAATCGATAAGCCGAGTCGCAATCGCATGGTCTTAATTTACTAAAGCAGAACTAAATCGTCACGGTGCACAAGCTCGCGCTCATATTCGGCGCCCAACGATGCTGCTAGCTCTTTCGTTGATCGACCCAGCATCTGGGGAATCTCCTGCGAATCGAAGGCCACTAGCCCTCTCGCAATGACTTTTCCGTCCTTAGATGCGATCTCTACAGTATCGCCGGCAGAGAAAACACCTTCAACTGCCGTAACACCGGCTGGGAGAAGTGAGACACCTTTTTCGAGAATTGCCTTTACTGCGCCGTCATCTAAAACCAAACGTCCATGGGCAGAAGATGCATGTGCAAGCCAGAGTAATCGTGAATTACTGCGTGCTGCTTGAGCCTTAAAAAATGTACCTACCTCTGAACCTGCAAGGGCATCTGCAGATTGCGCCAGTGATGTAAGAAGCATTGGAGTACCAGCCGAAGTCGAAATACGGGCAGCTTCTATCTTGGTGACCATTCCGCCACTGCCAACACCGGCAGAACCTGCTCCCCCGATTTCAACTCTAGCAATCTCTGCGAAATCAGAGACTTCATGAATTGCCTTTGCACCACTTTGTGATGGTGGAGCGTCATAGAGAGCATCAATGTCTGAGATGAGTACCAATAAATCTGCCTGCACAAGTAAAGCCACTAAAGCCGCAAGGCGATCGTTATCACCAAAGCGAATCTCAGCCGTTCCGACTGAATCGTTTTCATTGATGATTGGAACAACACCGAGTGCGAGAAGGCGCGAAAGTGTTTGCTGCGCAGTGTTGTAATGAGCGCGACGAACAATGTCTTCAGTTGTCAGCAATACCTGTGAAGAGACAATCTCATGCTTGCTCAATAGCTCGTTGTACTTTGCAATAAGTAGGCCTTGGCCAACAGAAGCAGCAGCTTGTTGTGTAGGCAAATCTTTAGGACGTGAAGTGAGCTTAAGTGGCGCTAATCCAGCAGCAATCGCACCCGATGAAACAATAAGAACTTCAGCTCCGCGAGCTCTAAGAGTTGCTGCTAGATCTACAACTTTGCCTACTGCCGCAGCATCGAGTGCAGAACCGGCAGAACCCGTAAGCGAGGAAGAACCGACCTTAAGGACGATGCGCTTGGCAGAGGTAATTGCCTGACGGTTCATTACTCTCGCTCGCTCTCTTCTCTGGTGGCTTCAACAACTTCTTCAATAATGCGTGGAGTGTGAGGGTCTGCGACCTTGTACTCCCACTGCTCTGCAATTTCTTCTTCGGTAAGAATATCTTCAACACGCTCTGGAGCGTTCCAAGATCCTTCGAGTCGCGAATCTTCACCGCGGCGATGTAAGAATCCAGCTAATTGTTCAGCACCGGCTTCGATTGTTGGCTCCCAATCGAAGACAACTTCATTAATTCCTGAACCGATGCGAACCTCAGAGCCAGCAACTGCGCCGGCTTTAAAGAGCGCCTTCTCAACGCCAAGTTGGGCTAAACGATCTGCAAGGTATCCGATTGCTTCGGCATTCTTAAAGTTTGTTTGTAATACCCAGCGATAGACCTTTGCTCCACGTACCGAGAATGAGCCATCGCCATTAACTTGAACGGTGAAGCCAGAATCATCGACGGCAGTTGGTCGCAAGATGATGCGAGTGCGCTCATCTGCTTTGGCAGCAACGCGCTCTGCATGAACGAGTCGCGCCATGGCATAGAGCAAATCTTGTAGCCCTTCGCGAGATGCGGCAGAGACTTTATAGACATCGTAACCACGTGCTTTAAGTTGATCTTCGACCATATCAGCCATAGCAGAACCATCAGGCAAATCAATTTTATTGAGAGCAACGATTCGTTTGCGACCTTCAAGTCCACCGTAGAGCGCAAGTTCGTTTTCAATTGCATCAAGATCATCAACTGGGTTGCGATCTGTCTCTAAGGTTCCGCAATCAAGAACATGAACAAGTGCAACGCAGCGTTCTACGTGACGTAAGAATTGCAGGCCAAGACCCTTGCCTTGTGATGCACCTGGGATAAGTCCAGGCACATCTGCCACAGTAAAGCGTGTGTCTCCAGCTTGTACGACTCCGAGATTTGGAACAAGAGTAGTAAATGGATAATCCGCAATCTTTGGGCGTGCGGCTGAAATCGCTGCAATCAACGATGACTTACCAGCGGATGGAAAACCAACGAGGGCAATATCTGCTACTGATTTGAGTTCGAGTGTGAGAATGCGTTCTTCACCTGGTTCACCAAGGAGCGCAAAACCTGGTGCACGACGCTTAGATGATGCAAGTGAGTTATTGCCGAGTCCACCCATGCCACCACGAGCTGCAAGGAAAGTTGTCCCAATTCCAACGAGGTCAGCGATTTCTTCGCCGTTCTCGTAGATAACTGTTCCATTAGGTACCGGCAAAATAATGTCTTCGCCAGAAACTCCATCTTTACGATCACCATAACCTTGATGACCTGAAGTTGCTTTGCGATGTGGGGAGTGGTGGAAATCAAGAAGAGTTGTCACCGATGAATCAACGACAAGGATTACATCTCCACCGCGTCCACCATTGCCGCCATCTGGGCCACCGAGTGGCTTAAATTTTTCACGCTTTACAGAGACGCAGCCGTCTCCACCTTTTCCGCCAGATGCAAAGAGCTGCACGCGATCAACGAAGGTTGTCATCGAACTGCTCCTTTACTTCTAATGTAACTCTTGAACGAATTGGGGGGATGTAAATAAAAAAAGCGGACCGCGCAATGTGCGGCCCGCTCTCTTTAGAGAAACCTAAATTAAACTGCAGGGACTACATTCACTACGCGACGACCGCGAGCGCGACCGAACTCGACAGCACCTGCTGCGAGCGCGAAGAGAGTGTCATCCTTACCGCGGCCAACATTTGCTCCTGGGTGAAAGTGTGTTCCGCGCTGGCGTACAAGAATCTCGCCTGCGTTAACAACCTGTCCACCAAAGCGCTTGATGCCAAGGTACTGTGGATTTGAATCGCGACCGTTACGTGTCGAGGAGACACCCTTCTTACTTGCCATTTATGGGCTCCTTTACCTAGACGCTTACTTAGCACCGCTGATAGCGGTGATCTTTACGAGTGTGTGTTGTGCACGGAAACCTTGACGGCGACGGTGGCCTGTCTTGTTCTTGTAACGAAGAATGTCGATCTTTGGACCTTTAGCCTCATCAACAATTTCACCTGTAACGGTTACTGCTGAGAGAGCCTTTGGGTCAGTTGTGACCTTTGCGCCATCGACTACGAGGAGGGTCGGGAAGTTTACAGATGAACCAATTTTGGCATCGATACGATCAACAGTGATGGTCTCCCCCACTGTTACCTTCTCCTGACGACCGCCAGCTTTTACGATTGCGTACACGCGTGTTACCTCGAGTTCTTTTTCAAATTAAGCCTGGGGCCAAGCACCGGGCAGGGGTTAAGGATAC
>JBIKSV010000078.1:0-5660 GCA_044348425.1 Candidatus Planktophila sp.
AAAATCTGAATGTCTTAGCGATGCTTGGCTAATTCTACTCTCAAAAAAGCATAAACGAAAGGAAAATTTTTATTACTTGTTTTTAATCAGAAGTTTTAGCGGCTTACGGATGGCGAAGATCTCGGGGTAATCTACTTTTTCAGAGACTGTTTCGAACCCTGTGAAGCGTTGCAACAACTGCCTTAATGCAACTCTTGCTTCAAGGCGTGCTAGCGGGCCACCAATGCAAAAATGAATTCCATGGCCAAAGCTAAGGTGACCCTGATCTTCTCTGGCAATGTCAAAAGAGTTTGGATTAGTAAATTTTGATGGATCGCGATTAGCTGCGGCAATCATGAAGTGAAGGTAATCGCCTTTCTTGACATTAACTCCACCAAAAACGGTGTCGACTGAGGCGACTCGAGATTGCTTAAGAATCGAAGAGTCATAACGCAAGGCTTCCTCTACCGTCTTCTCAATAAGATCTGGATTGCTGCGAAGCTTCTCCTCTTCGAGAGGATTGCGCGCAAGGGCCAAAACCATATTTCCAATTAGACCCTCTGTCGTCTCGAAGCCAGCAAAGAAAAGTTGAATACTCATACCGACAAGCTCTTCATCAGTAAGGCGACTATCTTCATCTTCAATGAGCAGAAGTTTAGAGAGCAGATTTTCACCTGGGTTTTTTCTTAGTTCTGCAAATAAAGCAAATAGATACTCTTTCGCTTCCAAAGCCATTGCATTTGCGTGAGCAGCCTGCTCTGACGTCACTCGAGCATTTGCACTAAAACCAGCGACTCCATCTGACCAACGCTTGAGATTAGATTTTGCTTCAAGAGGTATACCAAGAAGGATGCAAATTACGGCGGCGGGTAGATGGAAAGAGAACTCGCTGACTAGGTCAAAGCTCTCCTTCTTTGTAGCTGCATCAAGTAGCTCTGTCACGACCTTTTCAATCTCAGGTTCAAGTGCAGAAACAGTACGAGGTGTAAATGATTTGCTAATTAAGCGACGAAGGCGAGTGTGGTTGGGCGGATCTTGAAAAACTATCCAGTTATTGAGAACAGTAATTATCTCGGAGTATTGCTCACGTTCTTCAGCAGAAAAATGTGAAGCTGCAACAGTCATGCGTTCAGAAGCGTTGAAGAGATCAGAGTGCAAACCTTCTTCAACTAAATCATAAGAAGTAACAATCCAAGCATTGATTTGCTCGCTAAAAACAATTCCAGATTCTTGCTGCATCTCACGCAACGTTGGATACGGATTTAAATAGTATTGTGATGAAAGAAAAGATGCTGCTTCGCTCATTTCAGAAGTTTATATGGGAAGATTGACCTATGGCAATCATTTTTGCACTTGGATCTGCGCTATCGATTGCACTTGGAACTTTTCTCACAAAGTCTGTAACTATTCGTCTCCCAGGATTTTCATCTGTTGGCGTTCTCTTTTATTTGAATGCTGTCGTAATTGCACTCGCTTCGTTCTTTATGCCAATCTGGAATCCGATGGAGCTATCTGATGTTGCTCGCGCTCTTTCTGGCGGAGTTACGACAGCACTTGGTGCATATCTCATATTTCTTGTTGTTTCGCGTAGCTCGGCATCTGCTGCAGGCGTTGGACAATCTCTAAGTCCTGCTGCGGTATTGGTGCTATCTCCCCTGTTTTTGCGGAGTGAAGTTTCACCGGCTCAAGTTGTACTGGTTTCTGTGATTGTCCTTGCGGCCTTATTTCCACTCCGAACAGCTCTGGAATCAACTTCATCGTTAACATCTTTTCTGCTTATGGCAGCGATTGGTATTTGTACTGCAACGACTACAATCTTGATTTCATTGCAGCTGGCTCAAGGCATGGAGTTAGTCCAGATTTTGCTTATTCAGCAGGTCACCGCCGGATCCTTATTTATCGCCTTTTATCAGCCAAAAGGCTTCACTTTTAGCGATTATTTATCGCTCTCGCGCCGTTCAATCTTCATGGGTATGGGTTGGATTCTAACTGTCGCAGCGCTTGCATCAGGCAGTGCCATCTTGGTTCAAAGCGTGCTGGCAACTGTTCCGATTTGGATTTTGATTATGGAGACAATAGCTGCCCGAAAAGTTCCTGCGACCAATGTAATTATTAGCGCGCTTCTGGCAAGTACAGGAATTATTTTGCTATCAACAGTATTTGCTTAAAGATTTAGTACATCAACTGTCCACCGGAAACATTTAAAACTGTTCCGGTCATATAACTTGAAGCACCTGATGCGAGAAAGAGTACGGCGCCTGTCATCTCGGTGGGATCTGCAGTGCGACCCATTGGAATCATTGCAATAAAACTCTTCATCGCTTCATCTGATTGGCCATCACGCAACATTGATGTTTCAACTCCGCCAGGAGATACCGCGTTGACGCGAACATTTGCAGGAGCAAATGATCGCGCTAGTCCGCGAGTCATTGAGACAATGCCACCTTTGCTTGCTGCATAAACAACTGAGCCACCGAATCCACCTGTCCACCAGCCTTGTGAGGCAAAGTTAACGATAGATCCTGGGCGAGAATGACTCTTAAGTGCTAAATATGCTGCGCGGTTAAGGAAGAAGGTGGCCTTCAAATTAACATCAATCTGGAAGTCCCAATCTTCCTCAGTTACTTCCTCAACGCTGCCACGTCTGCGAAGTACAGCAGCGCAGTGAGCGAGAGCAACAAATGGACCGAGCGCTTCTGCACGCTCAAAGATGGCGGCGTGCTGAGATAAATCAGCTAAATCAGCTTCAAGAATCGCATGACCAGAACCACTGAGGCGAGAGTGTGCTTCTGCAAGCTTTGATCCGGGAATATCAACCAACAATACGTGTGCACCAGCTTCTGCGAAGGCAGCCGCAACTTCACGACCGATTCCACCAGCAGCACCTGTAACGACAACGCTGTTTCCGGCTAAACCAGAGTCGCTGCGCCACATCTCTTTGGTCAAATTACTACCATCTCAATATCGAGAAGTTCAGCAACTGATTTGAGATCAGCTACGCGATGACCTGTGCCGAGCGCCCAGTGATGAGGTACGCCAGTTGCAGACCAAGCATCACACCATTCGCCAGGATTGACTCCGAAGTCGATGAGTGAAGTTGTATTACCGATTTGAAGACGTGGTCCATCAACAACCTTGCCTTCAGATGCAACGAATTGATAGGTACCGTTGCGTCGCTGGGTTACTCCAAAGACGGTGACCGGGCCGTGAGTCACATCGAATTCAACTGAGACGCCATATCCGCGCTTACCGTGGAATACACCGAGACCACGGAGCATCGGCTTGCCATTACTGATTGCAAGGTGAGCTGGCCCATCATGGCCCATTTCGACAACACCTTGATTGAAGTTAAGTGCCTGGAACTCAGTAAATGAACCACCAGCGCCCATGCGATCGAGCATCAACATACCGATTGAGGTGCGAAGTTCGTATTCACCTACTGCAGGCACGCCTTCGGCGGTAAGCAATGAGCAACCAAGAATCATTCCGGCACCAAGGCGTTCGTGGATTTCTCCATCGAGGCCGCGGTGATAGTACGCAAGGCTATTGATATCAAACTCATCAACGAGCTGTCGCAGACCCACTGCAACTTTGCCAGCCCAGCGGAAATCTTCTTCAACAACAGTCTTATCTATCTCAAAGATAGAACGAGCTTCCTCTAGAACCTTATCAATCTCTTTCTCGGAGACTTTCTCAACTCGAACACGTAGGTCATCAAATTCGAGTACCTCCATATGGCCACCAAAGTGTGTTGTCACCATCGTCATATCGGTAGAGACGTCGAGCATTCCTGGATAGAGATGGCCCATGATTCCGTGACGAGAGTTGCGCAAGATGCTCTTAATTGATGCGGCTTGGATCCAAGAGTAGATCTTCTTCCAAGCACGTTCTTCATGTAAGAAGCCCGAGACTGAGCGGAAAGGAACACCAGCGCGTTCGAAGGCATTTGCAATCTCTGGTAGCGGACATGCACCGCAATAAGCAAGCCAAGCACCTGTATCAAAGTTTGCATGGTCCATCTGCTCAGTTGGTTGCATATTGATTACCAATACTGGAGAGCTAGAGCGTTGTGCAATAGGTATGACCATTGATGAAGTCATGTAAGTAGTCAGGAACATGACAATCAGGTCGCATCCAGCTGCACGCAACTTCTCTGCTGCAACTGCACCTTCTTGTGCATCAGAGATAAAACCTACATCGACAAGTTCTACATCCATCTTGCCAATTTGTTCAGAGACAAAACGTGCAGAGCTCTGCAATTGGGGGAGAAGGTTAGGAAACTGTGGCCAATATGTTCCAAGACCGCCAGCAACTAAACCAACCTTGATCGCTTTATGTGGGCGCCGTGACGGAATAAGCCGTGTTGGCGGCGTTGGATTGAGAGTCATAGCTAACCCTTCTGCGAGACGATCTTTTGGCGAATTTGATCGAAGGAGACCGCTGCGATGAGCAGAATACCTTGTGCGATACGTTGCCAGAAAGATGGAATATCAAGAAGGATGAGACCGTTATTGAGAACCTGAATAACAATCAGACCAAGAACTGTGCCTAGAAGCGTTCCGCGACCACCGGCAAGACTTGCACCGCCGAGAACGATTGCAGTTACAACTTCGAGCTCAAGACCCTTAGCTGCATTTGGATCTCCCGCAGAGAGCTGAGATGCAAGTACCGCTCCAGCGAGAGCTGCTGAGACGCTTGAGAGAACGAAGGTAATAAAGAGGATGCGGTTAGAGCGGATACCTACAACGCGAGCTGCATTTGGGTTAGCTCCGATTGCATAGAGTGAGCGTCCATAAGATGTGCGACGCAATGTGATGATTCCGATAACTGCCAAGCCAGCGAAGATAAGGATTGGAAGCGGGATGCTAAATGGTTGTGCAGTACCAAGCCATTCAAAACCGAACATCATTACTGTCTGGCCATTACCGGCAAGGAGTGCAACACCGTAGAGGGTTGCTAAACCACCAAGAGTTGTAATCAATGAGTTGACGCCAACAATTGTGACGAAGAAGCCGTTGATTACACCGAGAACGAGACCGAAGACAAGACAGGCTGCTAGACCTACGGCAATACCTCTATCGTTGACTGTTTGGGCAAGAAGCATTCCTGATACAGCTGCTGCAGATCCAACTGAGAGATCGACATGGCCAGCAATCATTAAGAAGGTTCCGGGCACGCAGACGATTCCTGTAACAGCAAGGGCTACGAGGATGTTTTTAAAGTTTTCGATATCTAAGAAGTACTCACTTGTAACGGAGAAGAAAATCACCATCGCCAAGAGGAAGATGATGAGTGGCGCAGTCTGTGGGATTGAGAAACCTTTTGCCTGCTCTGTATCACCTGTTGCTTTATCTGAAGTTTTCTTGATCATTCTTCTTCTCCTAACTTGATGCTGATACTAAAGTTTTCGCATCAACGGAATCTCCGGTGAGCTCTGAGACAATTTTTCCTCGCGCCATAACCAGGGCGCGATCTGCGAGTAATACAACTTCTTCATAATCTGAAGTTGCAACAAGGACAGCCATGTTGCTCTCTTTTGCTTGGCGGCGGATGATTTCGTAGATATCGCGACGAGCACCCACATCTACTCCACGAGTTGGCTCAACGAGAAGCAAGACTCGAACATTGGCTTCAAACCAACGTGCCAAGAGGACTTTCTGCTGGTTTCCGCCAGAGAGAGT
>JBIKSV010000079.1:0-5535 GCA_044348425.1 Candidatus Planktophila sp.
TAACGGTTCCGAAAGGAAAGGCAATCGTTATTACTGCTTCAGTTAATGCAGCAGGAAAAGTTAAGTTTTTTGCCAACGGTAAAGTAATTGGTGGATGTGCGGCGAAAAGCGCAACAACATCAGCGACTTGTTCTTGGAAACCGGCCATTCAGGGCCAAAATGTTGCCTTGACTGCGCTCCTTAATCCAACTTCAGGATCATTCTCGAATGTTCGATCTTCTGTACTCAATGTTGGCGTGACAAGAAGAACAGGCCCCCGCGGTTAGCGAGGGCCTGTCTTGTTAAAACAATTTAGATTATTTAGTTTCAACCAAACGTGCTGACTCATCTTGGATCTTGACTGAAATGGCTGCTAGCTTCTCGGCATATTCCTTGCCGTGGTGGGCGCAGAACATGAGCTCTCCACCTGTTGCTAGGACGGCGCGAACATATGCTTGAGCGCCGCAGCGGTCACAGCGGTCGAGGGCATTGAGGGGTGTGGATTCGAGTAGTACTTGCTCGGTCATCGCGCTCTCCGTTCGCTAAATCACTCACCGTGTGTGAGGTTTTCGTGAGCTTTCGCTCTACGACATGGAACATCATGCCACCATCTTTTATTCCCTGCGCGCTTAATTTCCTTAAATTTTTCACAATCTGGGCTCTGATTGAGTATCTAAAGCCCCCTACGGCGCGCTTGCAGAGCAGATGGGCCTTAGCTGGTTAATCTTTGCCACCGTGGCTGACAATGAACTTAACTTCGATCCAGCGGTCGATCCAGCGGTGGATTCCAAAGATAGCTATACCGCAAAGGATCTGGCAGTCCTCGAAGGCCTTGATGCGGTTCGTAAGCGCCCAGGTATGTATATCGGTTCTACGGATTCCCGTGGACTCATGCATTGCCTCTGGGAAATCATCGATAACGCAGTTGATGAATCACTCGCAGGTCACTGTAAGAAGATTGAAATCAACTTAGAGGCCGATGGCTCAGTTGAAGTTCATGATGATGGTCGCGGTATCCCGGTAGATAAAGAGCCGAAGACAGGACTTACTGGTGTTGAAGTTGTTCTTACTAAATTACATGCGGGCGGAAAATTTGGTGGCGGTTCATATGCTGCATCAGGTGGACTTCATGGAGTTGGTGCATCAGTAGTAAACGCACTGGCCGAGCGTCTTGATGTAGAAGTCGATCGCAACGGCAAGATTTATTGGATGTCATTTAAGCGCGGAACCCCAGGCATCTTCGATGGCGATGGACCAAAGGCAGCATTTACTGAGCAATCAGGCTTGCGCGTAATCGGCAAAATTTCTTCAAAGATTACCGGTACGCGTGTTAAGTGGTGGTCTGATAAGCAGATCTTCCTTAAAGAGGCATCCCTTGATATCGAAGATATCTATGCGCGTGCCCGCCAAACATCTTTCTTGGTTCCTGGACTTTCGCTGACTGTTAACGATAACCGCACAAAAGAGAAGACAACTCAGACTTTCTTCCACAAAGGCGGCATCTCTGAATACTGCGATTTCTTGCAACCTGATCAGCCAATCGGTGATGTCATTCGTATTTACGGTTCAGGACATTATCAGGAGACTGTTCCGGTTCTCGATGACAAGGGCCATATGGTCTCTACTGAGGTCGAGCGCGATATGGAAGTTGATATCGCGATGAAATGGGGCGATGGTTTTGATTCCACTATTCGTTCTTTCGTAAACATTATTGCAACACCTAAGGGTGGAACCCACCTGCAAGGCTTTGATCGCGCAATCACTAAATCATTTAATGAAGCGATGCGTAACGCCGGAATCCTGAAAAAGAACGAAGGAGATGTCCTTAAAGAGGATGTCATGGAAGGCATCACTGCTGTCGTTACCGTTCGCATGTCTGAGCCACAGTTTGAGGGCCAGACTAAAGAAGTTCTTGGTACAGCCGCTGCTACAAAGATTGTCAGCGCCGTTGTAGCTGACAAGCTCAAGGAATTCTTTGCAACCACCCGACGTATCGATAAAGCCAACGGCAAATTGATCATGGAAAAAGTCGCTGCGGCATCACGTACCCGTATCAGCGCACGTACACATAAAGATATTCAACGCCGAAAGAATGCACTTGAATCATCATCATTGCCGACCAAGCTTTCAGATTGTCGCTCTGAGGATGTCACTCGTACCGAGCTCTTTATCGTCGAAGGTGACTCCGCGCTCGGCACCACAAAGGCTGCGCGCAATTCTGAATTCCAAGCAATCCTGCCTATCCGCGGAAAGATTCTTAACGTCCAAAAGGCATCACTATCGCAGATGCTCGATGATAAAGAGTGCGGATCGATTATCCAGGTAATCGGTGCTGGCTCTGGTAAATCATTCGAACTCGATGAAGCTCGCTATGGTCGCGTTATTTTGATGTCTGATGCTGATGTTGACGGTGCACATATTCGCTGCCTCTTGCTTACCTTGATGTACCGCTATATGCGTCCGCTCATTGATGCGGGTCGCGTCTTTGCTGCGATTCCACCGCTACACCGCATTGAAGTTATGGGTGGTGGCGGCAAGAAGGGTCAGTACCTATATACATACTCTGATGATGAGATGAAGAAAGTTACTGCAGAGCTTGCAAAGCAAGGAAAGCGCTGGAAAGAACCTATTCAGCGATACAAGGGCTTAGGCGAGATGGATGCAGATCAGCTTCGTGAGACCACCATGGATCCTGATGTACGCACTCTGCGCCGCATAACTGTGACAGATGCGGCAGCTTCAGAGGCGATGTTTGAACTTCTCATGGGTTCAGACGTTGCACCACGCAAGGAATTCATTGCCAACGCTGAGATAGATCGCGATTCAATCGACGCTTAATCTAGTGCTTTAATCTCATGCTTTAATCAATTGCAACGAGATCAAAGTACTCGTCTTTCCAGATATCTTCATCGCCATCTGGCAACAAGATCACGCGATCTGGCTTGAGCGCCTGAACAGCGCCCTCATCGTGAGAAACCATGATTACGGCGCCTTGATATTCAGTAAGTGCGCCCAAGATTTCAGCACGCGATGCTGGATCTAAGTTATTTGTGGGCTCATCAAGAAGTAAAACGTTGGCACCGGATACAACGATTGTTGCAAGTGCTAGACGAGTTCTCTCGCCACCCGATAAAACCTTCACTGGCTTATGTACATCATCTCCAGCAAATAAGAATGAACCTAAAACATTGCGTGCTTCTGGTTCGCGGATTTCAGCGGTAGCAGACATCATATTTTCAAGTACAGAACGTTCGAAGTCGAGTGACTCGTGTTCCTGCGCGTAGTAGCCAATCTTTAAACCATGTCCAGAGTCAACGTGACCTGTATCTGATTCGAGTTCGCCGGCCAAGATACGAAGAAGAGTTGTCTTTCCTGCACCGTTAAGGCCAAGGATTACAACACGAGATCCCTTATCGATAACGCAAGAGACGTCGGTGAAGATTTCAAGAGAGCCATAGTTCTTAGATAGCTCTTCACCCGATAGGGGAGTCTTGCCACAAGGAGCCGGAGTTGGAAAGCGTAGTTTGGCAACCTTGTCAGCAACGCGGACATCTTCAAGTGATGAACGAAGTTTCTCTGCGCGACGAAGCATTCCTTGGGCCGCAGTTGCTTTAGAAGCTTTGGCGCGCATTTTTTCGCCCTGCTTCTGCAAGATCTCTGCACGCTTTTCAGCATTGGCGCGCTCTTTCTTTCGGCGGTGCTCATCTGCTTCACGTTGCAAGAGGTATTGCTTCCAGCCCATGTTATAGACATCGATGACGTTGCGGTTAGCATCGATATAGAAGACTTTATTTACAACGGTCTCAATGAGGTTTACATCGTGAGAGATGATTACGAGGCCGCCTGCGTAGTTTGTTAAATACTGACGGAGCCAGATAATCGAATCAGCATCAAGGTGGTTAGTTGGCTCATCAAGCAGCAAAGTTTCTGCGCCAGAGAACAAGATACGAGCAAGCTCGATACGTCGACGTTGACCACCAGATAAAGTGGCAATCTCATTATGAAATACATCTTCAGAGACACCGAGTGATGAAGCGATAGCTTCAGCCTCAGCTGTTGCGGCATAACCACCAGCTGCAGAAAATTCAGCATCAACGCGGCTGTAGCGCTCAAGTGCTTTCTCAAGTTCGGCGCCCTCTGTTGTTGAAAGTTCAAGTTCGACAGCAGTCATGCGCTTAGCAATTTCATCGAGACCACGCGCAGATAAAATGCGATCAAGGGCTGTTCCTTGATCTTCTCCAGTGCGCGGATCTTGTGGCAGGTAACCAATTTTGCCGGTGCGTTGCACGCCACCACCTGCAGGCAAATTCTCGCCCGCTAAAACTTTTGCGAGAGTAGATTTTCCGGCGCCATTACGACCAACGAAGCCCACTCGATCACCGCTATTGACGCGCACATTGACGCCGCTGACAAGCAGACGTGCGCCAGCACGGAGTTCGAGGGCAGAGGTTGAAATCACTGGTGCAGTTTACGCGGTTGCAAGACGAGTGCGACGCGGTACCGCGTATGCCTTCGACACTGCAGTGAGCTCATCTGAGACTTGCTTGCGCATCGCCTCATCTGACTTTAAGAGGGTGGCGAGGGCAGCGATTGTCGCCTTAAGCTCTTTAGATTCAGTTTCAAGCTCTAATTTACTCATCTTCGTTAAACGACGAAGTGGCATATCGAGAATATATGTTGCTTGCTCATCATTGAGTTTAAATCCTTTGATAAGCGCTTCTTTCGCAGCAGCTGCATCATCGCTGGCACGGATAATCTTGATGACCTTATCAATATCGATAATCGCCTTCAAAAGACCATCAACGAGAGTTAAACGATCCTCTGCCTTTGCCTTGCGATATTGCGAGCGACGACGAACAACTTCGATGCGGTGATCAATAAAGACCTGCAAAAGCTCCTTTAATCCAAGTGTCTGTGGGCGGCCTCTTACAAGTGCAACCGCATTGATAGCAAAGCCATCTTCCATTGGAGTCAGCTTATAAAGCTGCTCAAGGACTGCCTCTGGCTCAAAACCATTCTTGAGTTCGATGACAACATTGGTACCAGTCTGACCATCGGTGAGGTCAATGATGTCCGAGATGCCTTGAATCTTCTTTGCTTTAGCAAGATCTGCAATGCGCTCAACAACTTTTTCAGGGCCGATATTAAATGGAAGCTCTTTGATGACGATTCCCATTTTACGAGAAGTCACCTTACTGATCTCAACTGTTGCGCGGACTTTAAAGGAACCCTTACCAGTGGCATATGCCTCACGGATTCCTTCTGTGCCAACGAGCTCGCCACCTGTAGGGAAATCTGGTCCAGGCACATGCTTCATCAATTGATTCAGAGTCGCTTTAGGGTTATCAATAAGATATTTCGTTGCAGCAATAACCTCACCCAAGTTGTGGGGAGCCATATTGGTTGCCATACCTACAGCGATTCCGGAAGAGCCATTTACAAGAAGGTTAGGAAAAGCAGCTGGAAGAACGAGTGGCTCTTGTAATTGACCATCGTAGTTAGGTCCAAAGTCAACCGTATTTTCATCAGATTCAGCGACCATTGTCATCGCAGCTG
>JBIKSV010000080.1:0-5495 GCA_044348425.1 Candidatus Planktophila sp.
TTGAAGAATCCACCAGTGCCCTAGAACACGCGGCTGAACTATTGGCGATGCGGGGGAGCTAGCCAAAATAGTGATAGGTTGGTCTTCCATGAGCGAAAAAGATAGAAGCCATGGTCACATTACAAAACACATCTTCGTAACGGGCGGGGTCGCCTCAAGTTTAGGAAAAGGCCTCACAGCTTCTTCTCTCGGTCGCCTTTTGGTAGCCCGTGGCATCAGCGTCACAATGCAGAAACTCGATCCCTATCTCAATGTAGATCCAGGGACAATGAATCCTTTTCAGCACGGAGAAGTCTTTGTTACCGACGATGGAGCAGAGACTGATCTTGATATTGGACACTATGAAAGATTTCTCGATCGCAATCTTGAAGGTTCAGCGAATGTGACCACTGGTCAGGTCTATTCACGTGTTATTGCTCGTGAGCGTCGCGGCGAATACCTGGGAGAAACAGTTCAAGTTATCCCGCATATCACCAATGAAATTAAAGAACGTATGCTCGGAAATGATTCTCCAGATATCGATGTGGTGATTACCGAGATAGGCGGCACTGTTGGAGATATCGAGTCGCAACCTTTCCTCGAAGCCGCGCGTCAGATCAGACAAGAAGTGGGGCGCGATAATGTCTTCTATCTTCATATCTCACTGGTTCCATATATAGGACCATCGGGTGAACTGAAGACAAAACCGACGCAACACAGCATTGCAGCTTTGCGCAGTATTGGTATTGCCCCTGATGGAGTTGTGTTGCGCTGTGATAGACCGATCCCAGAAGGCATTAAACGCAAAATTTCCTTAATGTGCGATGTCGACGTCGAAGCTGTGGTTGCGGCCGTTGATGCACCATCAATCTATGACATACCTAAAGTCCTCTATAGCGAAGGCTTAGATAGTTACATCGTTCGCCGTTTGAATCTTGGCGGCCATGACGTTCAATGGGGCGAATGGGATTCACTTTTAGAGAAGGTTCATAATCCGAAGCACCATCTTAAAGTTGGTCTGGTTGGTAAGTACATAGATCTCCCAGATGCTTATCTTTCGGTTTCTGAAGCACTTCGCGCAGGCGGATTCGCCAATAACGCAAAGGTTGAGATTGTCTGGATTCCTAGTGACAACTGTGAAACCCCAGAGGGAGCAAAGAATTCCATCTCTGAACTTGATGCAATCTGTGTCCCGGGAGGTTTTGGTATTCGTGGCATTGAAGGAAAGCTTGGGGCTCTTAAATTCGCTCGTGAGAACAAGATTCCAACTCTTGGTCTCTGCTTGGGCTTGCAATGTATGGTGATAGAGGCAGCGCGAAATCTTGCCGGAATAAGTGATGCTAACTCAGCTGAATTTACCCCTGATAGCGGAACTCACGTCATCGCAACTATGGAAGATCAAATGAATATCATCTCCGGCGAAGCGGACATGGGCGGAACAATGCGACTTGGTCTCTATCGTGCAGAGCTCATCCCAGGATCAATCGTTGCGCAAACTTATGGAGCGACAGAGATATCAGAACGCCACCGCCACCGTTATGAAGTTAACAATAAGTTTAGGGATCAGATAGCGACATCAGGGCTGGTCTTCTCCGGAATCTTTGCAGAGAAGAATCTTGTTGAGTTTGTCGAACTACCTCACGACGTGCACCCTTACTACGTAGGTACTCAAGCGCATCCTGAGCTCCGTTCTAGACCTACACGCCCGCATCCATTATTCGTTGGCTTAATCAAAGCGGCGCTAGAGCGAAAGAGTAAATAAGGCTTCTCATTGCCGGAGTCGCAGATGGCAATTACTTTTGAAATAGCACTCAGCAGCTATCTAGATCACCTGCGAATCGAGCGTTCCTTATCTTCAGCATCTATAGATGGTTACCGACGCGATCTCAAGCGCTTCGAACTTGTACTGACTGATTTTCATATTTCTTTTGCCGAGCTTTCCGAGGATAAGTTCGGAGAAATTATTGCCACTCTTTCACATCAGGGCTTAGCGACACCATCAATTAATCGATTCACATCTGCCGTAAAGGGCTTCTATAAGTATTGCGCTATCGAGTATCAGATAGTCAATCCGCTGGTGGATGTTAAGTCTTTCAAAGTAGCTCGTAAATTGCCGAAAGCTATTACTCTCGAAGAAGTTGAAGCTTTACTGCGAGCCACGGGCTCTTTATCGACTACAGCATCGTTGCGAGATCGTTTGATAGTCGAATTACTATATGGAACAGGTGCGCGTGTAGCCGAACTCGTTGGTATCGATGTCTCCGACATCTCAAAGGAATCGCTAGAAGGTGAAGAAGTAACTATCTTGAAGCTTCGAGGAAAAGGATCTAAGGAACGCCTTGTACCTATTGGCAAGTTTGCCGTAAGCGCTCTAGATGATTATCTCGTTCGTTTGCGCCCAGCTTTACTCGCCAAAAATTCTCACAATGAGCGGGCCCTGTTTCTAAACAACAGGGGCACACGACTGACTCGTCAATCGGCATGGACAACGGTTCTTAGGGCATCAAAAGAGGCTGGACTTCAGGGGCGGGTATCTCCCCATGTTTTTCGACATTCGTATGCAACGCATTTACTCGATGGAGGCGCAGATATCCGCGTTGTGCAGGAGCTGTTGGGCCACGCCTCAGTTACGACAACGCAGATTTACACTCTAATTACGATAGATAAGGTGCGCGAAAGTTACAGTCTGGCACATCCTCGAGCCCGTTAATCTAGAAATGAGCAAAAATTAAAGACCGCGTAACCTGCGTGCGAGAATACTTTGATCACCTTTTGCTTCTAGATCCGCAATAATTACTGCGATGGATTCGCGAACTATGCGACCGCGATCAACAGCTAATCCTAAATCTCCGCGAAGCATCAAGCGCGCCTGATCAAGATCAAAGAGTTCATCGGGGGATAAGTAGACAGTTATCTTCTCATCATGACGTTCACGACCAGATGGAGACTTATCTTGAGAAGTAACGCGGCGTCGCGGAATTGAACGAACACCCTTCTTGCTCTTAGGAGCGGCTGTACCAACAGAGCTTGGTGCAGGCGTTGCTGTGACCTCTTCGCGTTGAACTTCACGCACTGCAGAAAGTGATGGAGCATTATTCTTAAAAAGTTCATCTGCACCGGGCAAGCTAGCTCTGCGAGTCATCGGGCACCTCCACGTGCTATTAGTTCTCTTGCGAGTCGACGATAGGACTGTGCACCAGATGATGATGATGCATAGGCGGTAATTGGCTCTCCAGCAACTGTTGCTTCGGAGAAGCGAATAGATTTAGAAATAATCGTGTCAAATACAACGCCAGGATGACCTTCGATGATTCGTGAGATAACTTCACGATTGTGGAGGGTCTTTTTCTCAAACATAGTTGCAATAATTCCAACGAGTTTAAGATCTGGGTTATAGACCTCACGGACCTTGCCAATGTTCTCGCTCAGCTCGATAAATCCGTGCATCGCAAAGTTCTCACACTGCATAGGGACAATAATTTCATCAGATGCAACGAGTGCGTTGATTGCTAGACGGCCCATAGTTGGTTGGCAGTCAATGAGAATCACGTCGTATTCATTGCGAAGTGGAGCGAGCGCCTTCTTCAAATACAAGTGGCCTGAGATATCACTCGATAGTTTCATTTCGATTCCAACAAGATCTTTATTGGCGGGAAGGAAATCAAGTCCAGCTACAGATGATTTAAGGACGATCTCATCGACGTTGGCATCGGGAGCCAAAAGTGCGTAATAAACAGTGTTCTCTAATGGAAGGCGATGCGCATTGACGCCGAGTCCGAGTGAGAGACCACCTTGAGGATCAAAGTCCACAAGCAGTACGCGACGCCCGAGCTCTGCAAGAGCTGCGCCAAGACTGATGGTCGTTGTTGTTTTGCCGACGCCACCCTTTTGGTTGAAGATAGAGATGACTTTGGCCTGTCCGTGCTCTGTAATTGGAGCAGGTACAGGGAAATTCTGTACTGTTCCTCCAAAGAGGGATGAGGCAGTTACTACATCATCCTCAAATGTCGATTTAGCGTTCAAGCGAGAAACCTCTTTCTAGATTGTCGCGACTCTAGCGCCGATGCGCGCTCCTTGGCAACTGAGCAAGTAAGGTTCGCGGGTGGAGATTATCGAAAATCAAGAGGTCGATTCGGGTTCGGCCTTTCAAGTCCACCTCGATAACTTCGATGGTCCTTTCGACCTGCTCCTGCAGCTAATTTCACGCCACAAATTAGATATCACTGAAATTTCACTCAGCTTGGTAACTGATGAATTTATCGCATACATCAGGGCTCTCGAGGTATCAGGTGAGGGCTGGCGCCTAGATCAAGCGACGGAGTTTCTCGTTATCGCCGCGACTCTTCTCGACCTCAAAGCTGCCCGCCTGCTGCCCAGCGGTGAGATCGAGGATGAAGAAGACCTCGCCCTGCTTGAGGCTCGCGATATTCTCTTTGCTCGCCTTCTTCAGTATCGAGCCTTCAAGGAGATTGCGGCATCGTTCCAAGAGGCAATAGCGGCCGCCGATAGTAGCTTCCCGCGTGTAGTAGCCCTAGATCCTGCCCTTTCCTCTCTCTTACCCGAGGTTCTTATCGGAGTTGGCCCCGCTCGATTTGCCGCCATTGCAGATCGCGTCCTCACCCCGAAAGCCCCGCCTGTAGTCGCCCTTGAGCACCTACATTCCGCCCTTGTCAGCGTCTCTGAGGAGTCCAAGATTGTCGTGGAGGCTCTGCGCAAGGGTCGAACTCTCTCGTTCCGCTCGCTCATCGCTGAAGCTGACTCAACCTTGGTGGTAGTAGCGCGATTTTTAGCCCTTCTCGACCTTTATCGCCAGGGTGCTCTCCGTTTTGAGCAGGTAGTAGCTCTCGGGGAGCTCCAGATTAGTTGGGTAGGCTCAGATGAAGGCGAGATTCTCGCCTCAAATGAGTTTGATATTCCAGTAAACCTCGACGATGAGAGCGGGGAAGATGAGGTTCAAGTTGAGGTTGAGACTTTAGTAGAGGGAGATAAAGATGAGTGAAGAGATAACCCAGGAGAGCGTGGAAGAAGTTGCTCCAGCAGAGCCAGCCGAGGGCCAACTCTCGCATATCTTCGACGAGGCTACGCTCGGGCGCTCAATTGAAGCGATCTTGATGGTCGTTGATGAGCCTGTCACCGAGCTGACGCTGGCGAGCGTCCTGGAAGTCACGGTCGATCAGATTGTTGACTCCCTTGAGCGCCTAAAGGACTCATACGGGGATCGCGGTTTCACCCTCAAAGCCATCAATGGGGGATGGCGCTTTTACAGCAACCCAGAATTCAGCGCAGCGGTCGAGAAATTCGTCCTCGATGGTCAGCAAAACCGCCTTACCCAAGCAGCCTTAGAGACTCTTGCTGTCATCGCTTACCGCCAGCCAGTCTCACGCGCTCGTGTCTCTGCAATTCGAGGGGTCAATGTGGAAGCGGTGATGAAGACTCTTATCACTCGCGGCCTTGTCGAGGAGTACGGGGTCGAGAATGAGACTGGTGCGATCCTATATAAGACCACCAGCTACTTC
>JBIKSV010000017.1:0-20316 GCA_044348425.1 Candidatus Planktophila sp.
AAGCAGCGAATAGGGGCAGATTCTGCAACCCCGCGTGGGTCAAAGCCCACGATGTCATAGCGATCGGTGATATCGGGGCTAAAGATGTATTCGGCGTTATAGGCGTAATTAACGCCTGATGACCCTGGGCCACCGGGGTTGATAATCAAAGAGCCGATGCGGTTCTTTTGATCAGCTGCGAGATAGCGCAGTACTGAAATCTCAAATGTGCCGACAGTCAGATCTGAATAATCAATGGGGACATCGAGTATCGAACACTGAAAATCTTCATAGCAATCTTCCCACGCTAATTCTTGATTGTAATAATCGCTAAGTGCCATCGGTGCTTTAACGCCGTTGCTGTCGCGTGAGAAATTAATGAGAGTTAATACAAGCGCTCCGATGATGACAAAGACTGCAGTAACTTGAAGATGTTTGCGCATCTACGCCTTGGCCAAGCGGCACATCAATGCTTCGCAGGTTAATAGCGGTGCTGCATTGTGAGTCAGGTTTACACGCGCTGCCATGATGGCGCTCATCTTGTCGGTGGTGGTGTGGTGAGGATGAGTCGATGCGTATTTTATGATCTCATCGCGAATATCTGTATTAATGATTGCGCCATCATTGCCGGCTTGCACCATCATGACATCACGGTAGAAGGTTGCGATATCTAATAGCGCGCCATCGATTGAATCACGAACCATACGAGTAGCCCGTGACTTCTGTTCTTTCTCAAGTTCTTTCACTGCCTTAGCAGCCCCTGTTGCCATACCGCGCCCGGTTGCACCCTTGCCATATGCCTCTTGCAGAGCATTTACTTCGCGTTCATCGCGTGCCTCTGATGCTGCATTTGCCTCTGCTGTTGCGATATCAACAAGGTGTTGTGCTGCTTTAAAAGCTGCAGCAAGTGAATTGAGTTGGGTAGGTAAACGCATAATGGTTGCGCGATTGCTACGCACATTCTCATGTGTTGCTAGATACTTTGCTCGGCCAATATGTCCTTGGCTAACCCGGGCAGCAAATTGCGCCATCGCTGGCGAGATACCGTCGCGATTAATAAGTACTTGTGTGACCGCATCATCGCTCGGGGTATGAAGTTGAATATGGCGACAGCGAGATCTAATTGTCGGCAAGACATCGTGCAGAGTTGGAGCACATAACAACCAGACGGTGCGAGTGCCCGGCTCTTCAATTGCTTTGAGCAAAGCATTGGCTGCAGATTCAGTCAGGCGATCGGCATCTTCCATGACGACTACTCGCCACCCGCCCATCGATGGAGCCCATGCCACGCGTGTTAAGAGCTCGCGAATCTCTTCTACTTTGATAGATAAACCTTCGGTACGAATGATTTCAACATCAGGATGACCGCCTGCGCTAGCGCTACGGCATTCATTGCATGTTGCGCACCCTTGGTTGGGACAGATCAAGGCTTGGGCAAAGGCGACCGCTGCCGAAGATCGACCGCTTCCGGGCGGACCGGTAAATAACCAGGCGTGTGTCATCTCTTGAGTAGTTGCCTTTAGTCGAGATGCTGCAACAGCGCTCTGAAGAATTGTGGTGATGTGATTTTGTCCGACTAGGTCGTCATAGACAGTAGCCATTTATCTTTACTTCTTCTTTGTAGCGCGAACGATTGCGCTTTGGGCCGCTCTGATTGGACGCAAGATTCGGCGGCCTTGTGTGCCTTGTGCATTGCGCTTAAGCGCTGGTAGTTCTGCAACGCGCGCAATGATTGCTTCGTGAATCTCTTGAATCGTTTGGGTTCCATCAACAACGAGATAGCGCTCAGGATCAAGTAAAGATAACTGTAAAAACTCTTGGCGGACGCGCTCATGGAATTCAATTGGTTCAGCCTCTAAGCGATCGAGTGACTTTAAGCGCCCAAGCCCCACGGTTGCAGGTTGGTCGATAAGAATTGTGAGCGTTGGATACAAAGTCTCTGTTGCCCAACGGTTTATGCGGGCAACCTCTGATGGAATAAGTACGCGGCCCGCGCCTTGGTATGCAATAGATGAATCCATGTAGCGATCGTTGATTACAACTTCACCACGAGCAAGGGCTGGGCGAATAACAGAACTAACGTGGTGCGCGCGATCTGCTGCATAAAGAAGGGCCTCAGAACGTGGATTGATTTCACCGGTTTCGTGGCCCAATAATATTTTGCGTAACTCTTTACCAAGGTTTGTTCCACCTGGTTCGAATGAGAGAGTAACCGTCTCGCCTTCTTGCTCAAGCCACTGCGCCAATAATTTTGATTGTGTTGATTTGCCAGTGCCTTCTCCGCCTTCAAATGCGATAAAGATTCCTTCTGTTGGTTGTCCGGTTATTGCACCGAGTTCACCTTGCAGGGCAGCAACAACATCTGACCAGAGAGATACTTGTGGGCGATCTTTCATCTGACGGTACGAAATCAAACCGACTACCAATGCGATGATTCCGGCAATCAAAATTGTTATCTGTGCGCCGTTGTAATCACCTTCGATGTTATAGAAGCTGTATTCAAAGCGACCAATAGTGGCGGCAACAATGGGAGCCGCAGCTAATACTGCAACCAGAGTAATGCGAATTAAGGATTGCACGAAGGCAAAGGTGCGGCCACGGACTTCGTTATTGACCTCCATGCCCAACATTGTGAAGCCAGTGACCCAACAGATTCCGCTAAAGGCGCCGAGAATAATTACGATAAATATTGCGAGTACAAGGTTTGTAATAAGTGCGAGAAGGATAAGGAAGAAGCCAGAGACTGCTAAGGCCGCACCGAATAATCTGCGGCGAGAGAACTGTGCAAATACCTTTGGGCCAAATGCAATACCGAAGGCTAGACCAGTAAATACCGCACCGAAGAGCACACCGTATGCAGCATCTCCACCACCTAGGTCGCCGACGAAGGTTCGTGCAAGACCAATGACCGCGCCCGCTGCAGAGAATGCGCCGACCATTCCGACGATAAGGCCACGAATGATCTTTGAAGAAGCAACGGCTTTCCATCCTTGAATCAAAGATTTTCCGACTGATTCGTCAGAGTCGCGACCTATAGCTGGACCTTTAGGAATCTCATGAAGCCCGCGAATAGTAAATGCGGCAAAGAAGAAGCTGATGGCGTTGAGATAAAGCGCGATTGCAATCGAATCACTTGGGATCAGCGGGCTGATCGCTGCAATTGCGCCAGATACAAGTGTGAGCACAGAGAACAAAATCGCAGCGATAGGGGCTGTGCCATAGGCTGCCAATAACGAAACTTGATTTGCGCTCTCTAATTTATCTTTAGGTACCAAATTAGGAACAGATGCTTCCTTTGCTGGTGACCAGAAAAGGGTCAAACATTCGACGAGAATCATCGCCGCGTAGAGCCAGAAATATGTTCCGACTATTGGAATCGAGATGTAAAGAATTCCGCGCAAGATATCTACATTGACCATTAAGAGGCGGCGATCAAAGCGATCTGCGATAACACCAGCTAAGGGCCCGAGAAAAACTGCCGGTAATAAACGCGCAATAAAGACACCTGCGATTGCAAAGTTTGCGGTTGCATATGATCCACCCGATAGTTGGGCGGCCATTGCAGTAGTTGCGAGAAGTCCCAACCAATCGCCGAGCGATGAGAACAACATTGAGTTCCAGAGCTTGCGAAAACCCGGAATAGCCAAGACGCCGCGGGTTACCTCTGGCGCCGGGGCGGCAGGGTTGGGCAGGCTGGCGGTCATGAGGGTGAGTCTATCTGGGTGTGTATCAGAGCTTAAATACGCTTACTTTTTCTTAGCCGCAGCCTTCTTCTTTGTGGCGGCTTTCTTTACAACCTTCTTTGTAAGCGTCGGCGGCTTATCGCCAGCTTTTTTTGGCGCCGCCTTCTTACGTGATTTCTTTGGTGAAGGACCGTTCTCGGCCTCCCATGCACGACGACCAGCAAGGAGTTCAAGGCCGCGTTCGAGAGTCATTGCTTCAAGGGTGTCACCGCGACGAAGAGTTGCATTGGTTTCGCCATCGGTGACATACATACCAAAGCGACCATCTTTAATAATGACTGCTTTCTCAGTACCAGGATCAACGCCGAGTTCTTTTAATGGTGGCTTTGCAACACCACGACGGCGCTCTTTGGGCTTTGAATAAATATCAAGTGCTTCATCTAAGGTGATTGAAAATAGCTGACCCTCTGAGGTGAGCGTGCGTGAATCTGCGCCAGCCTTGAGATATGGACCGTAACGACCATTCTGAACAGTGATTTCGTCACCGAGAGAGTTGGTGCCAAGAGTGCGTGGCAAAGAAAGCAATTGTAGTGCGTCATCTAACGTAATTGTGTCGAGATTCATCGTTGAAAGCAGAGATGCGGTCTTTGCCTTCGGTGCATCAGCTTTCTTGCGCTTCTTCTTTGGTGTGCCATCTTCTTTAAGTTCAACGGGTTCTTCGGGCAAAATCTCAGTGATGTAAGGACCAAAACGGCCAGACTTTGCAACAACTTCTAAGCCTGTAGATGGATCGATACCAAGTTCGCGTTCTCCTGATGGAGCAGCGAGAAGCTCTATCGCTTTAGCGAGAGTTAACTCATCTGGTGCCATGTTTTCAGGGATGTTGGCAAGCTTTCTCTCACCATCTTCGAAGTTCTCTTGTAAGTATGCGCCATAGCGACCGACACGAATCTCAATGACATCAGAGAGGTTCATGGTGTTGGTTGCACGAGCATCGATATTGCCAAGGTCTAGTGAAAGTTCATTAAGACCTGGCTCGCCATCATGTCCGTAGTAAAAATCGCGTAACCAATCAACGCGGCCGGCCTCACCAGCAGCAATCTTGTCGAGGTCTTCCTCCATTGATGCGGTGAAATCGTAATCAACGAGCTTTGTAAAGTGTGATTCAAGCAAACCTGTGACAGAGAAGGCTAGGAAAGTTGGAACAAGTGCGCGTCCACGTTTGTTTACATACCCGCGATCTTGAATTGTTTGAATGATTGATGCAAATGTTGATGGGCGACCGATGCCGAGTTCTTCTAGGCGCTTAACCAGTGTTGGTTCGGTATATCGTGCAGGTGGCTTTGTTTCGTGGCCTTCGCAGGTGTATTCATTTACCTTTACCGACTGACCAACAGACATTGCAGGCAAGCGTCGATCTGCTGACTCTTCATCTTTTGCTTCATCGGTGACAACATCATCGTATGCGGCTAAGAATCCTGCGAAGGTAATGACAGAACCATTAGCGCGGAAAATTGCTGACTTGCCATCGGATGTCTTTACATCAAAATCAACGCGCATCTGCATCTTCTTGGCATCGGCCATCTGAGATGCAACAGTGCGCTTCCAAATCAAGTCATAGAGCGCAAACTCGTCGCGAGATAGCTCTGGTGCAAGTTCTCCAGGGGTTTTAAAGGTATCTCCGGCGGGACGAATCGCTTCGTGCGCCTCTTGCGCATTCTTTGTCTTGCCTTGATAGACGCGTGCGGTTTCGTACACATGATCTGCGCCGTATAAAGACTTTGCGGCAGCACGTGCAGCTTTGATTGCTTGTTCGCTCAAGTTGATTGAGTCGGTACGCATATAAGTGATGTAACCATTTTCGTAGAGGCGTTGTGCGATACGCATTGTGATTTGCGCGCCCCAACCGAGTCGACTTCCGGCATCTTGCTGCATTGTTGAAGTTGTAAATGGTGGCTTTGGTTTTTCGGTACGAGGCGACTCTTCCATTGATTTAACAGTAAGCGGCGCACCTTTTAGGCTCTCAACCAATGATTTGGCGCCAGTTTCATCTAATAACAAAATGTCGGCAAGTGATTTCTCTTTAACTGCGCCATCGGCGCCGAAATCTGAAGTAGCTGCAACTTTCTTGGCATCAACGCTGAGCAAACGTGCATTAAATCCAAGATCTGTAACTGCTGTGATATCCCACCAAGAAGATGAGATGAAAGCCATTCTTTCGCGCTCTTTCTCAACGATAAGTCTGGTGGCAACAGATTGCACACGCCCTGCTGAGATGCGTGGCATGACTTTCTTCCACAACACTGGCGATAAGCGGTAACCATAAAGACGATCAAGAACGCGACGAGTCTCTTGTGCATCGATAAGGTTGTAATCAAGATCGCGAGTATTTTCTACCGCAGCAAGAATTGCTTCTTTAGTAATTTCGTTAAAGACCATGCGCTTAATTGGAATCTTTGGTTGTAGAACCTCAATTAAATGCCAAGCAATCGCTTCACCTTCGCGGTCTTCGTCAGTTGCAAGAAGTATCTCTTGCGCACCCTTCATCAACTCTTTGAGCTCGGCTACTTTTGCGCGCTTATCTGGGTTGATGACATAGAGGGGCGCAAAATCATTTTCGATATCGACGCCCTCTTTAGACCAGGCGAGTTTCTTTACTTCTTTAGGAATATCAGCAGCGCGCTGCGGTAGGTCGCGAATATGGCCGACGCTAGCCTCGACGATGTATTCATCGCCGAGGTAGCCGCCAATTTTGCGCGCCTTCGCAGGAGATTCCACGATAACGAGCGTCTTGAGATCGCCCTTAGGTGGAGCTGCTTTAGAACTAGCCATATAGGAAGGTATCTCCTGTTATGGCTTAGTAATCAATCGCGACCGAGTGGTGGCGACGATTGCGCACCAAGGCCCCGATGATTGCGATAGTTGCAAGAGCACAGATGATTGCAATCTTCCAGCTCTCATCGTTAAGTGAGAACTCAACGATTGCAGGAGTTACGAGCAATCCAACGAGGTTCATCACCTTAAGCAATGGGTTGATTGCAGGACCTGCAGTGTCCTTAAATGGATCACCAACAGTGTCGCCAACAACTGTTGCAGCGTGAGCATCAGAGCCCTTGCCACCGTAGTTGCCGTCTTCAACCATCTTCTTAGCGTTATCCCATGCTCCACCTGAGTTAGAGAGGAATACCGCCATCAAAGTACCTGTGCCGATTGCACCTGCAAGGAATGCACCGAGTGCACCGACGCCGAGACCGAAGCCAACTGCGATAGGTGCCATAACTGCGAGGATCCCTGGTGTTGCAAGTTCGCGCAAGGAATCGCGAGTACAAATATCAACAACGCGACCGTAATCTGGCTTCTCGGTGTTGTTCATGATTCCTGGGTGATCGCGGAACTGCTTACGCACTTCAACAACAACTGCGCCGGCTGCACGAGATACAGCATTGATTGCAAGTCCTGAGAAGAGGAACACAACTGATGCACCAATAATCAAACCGACGAGGTTACTTGGTGAAGCAACATCGATAACGCCTGTGTATTGAATATCAACGTTTGTTGCGCCGACCTTCTTAACTGCTTCCTTGATTGCATCGGTGAATGCACCGAACAACGCGGTCGCTGCAAGAACGGCAGTCGCGATTGCGATTCCCTTAGTGATTGCCTTAGTTGTGTTACCAACTGCATCAAGTGAGGTAAGAATCTGAGCTGACTCGCCCTTAACATCGCCAGACATTTCAGCAATGCCTTGTGCGTTATCTGAGATTGGACCGAATGTATCCATCGCAACGATTACGCCTACTGTTGTAAGCAAACCTGTACCAGCCAATGCGATTGCAAAGAGTGAGAGAACTACAGATCCGCCACCGAGCAAGAAGGCACCGAATACTGCAGATGCGATAAGAAGAGCTGAATAAACAGCTGATTCAAAGCCGACTGAGATACCCGCTAGAAGTACTGTTGCAGCGCCTGTTTGTGAGGCTGATGAAACATCGTTTACTGGACGCTTACCAACTTCAGTAAAGAAGCCTGTAAGAATCTGGATAGCTGCAGCAAGAACGATTCCGATGATTACTGCGCTAAGAGCGAAGATACGTGGATTGATATCAACTGATGCATCTGCAACTTCTTGTGAGACGTTTGTTAGAAGATCAAAACGGCTTGGCAAGTATGTAAATGTTGCGAGCGCAGTAAGGCCAGCTGAAATCAAGGCCGACATAAAGAATGAGCGGTTAATCGCTGTCATTGCTGACTTATCTGTTGAACGAAGGCGTGTTGCAAAGATACCGATTACAGCTGTAACGATTCCGATTGCAGGAACGATCAATGGATAGATAAGTCCGGCATCACCGAAGGCTGCCTTTCCGAGAATCAATGCTGCAACAAGTGTTACTGCATATGACTCGAACAAGTCTGCTGCCATACCAGCGCAGTCACCGACGTTATCGCCGACGTTATCTGCAATTGTTGCAGCGTTGCGTGGGTCATCTTCAGGAATATTCTTTTCAACCTTACCAACAAGGTCTGCTCCGACATCGGCAGCCTTTGTAAAGATTCCGCCACCGACGCGCATAAACATTGCGAGCATCGCTGCACCGAAACCAAAACCTTCAAGAACAACTGGTGCATCTTGACGGAAGATAATTACAACAAGTGCGGCACCCAGGAGACCTAGACCTACTGTTGTCATACCAACGACGCCACCTGTGCGGAATGCGATCTGAACTGCCTTCTCTCCATCTTTCTGACGAGCTGCCTCTGCAACGCGAACGTTTGCGCGCACTGCAAGCCACATACCGTTATATCCAACGAGGGCAGAGAAACCTGCGCCAAGAAGGAAGAAGATTGAGCGGCCGATGCGCAATGACATGGTGTCGGCAGGGAGTGCGAGAAGAAGGAAGAAAACGATTCCGACAAACCAGGAGAGTGTGCGGAACTGGCGGTGGAGGTATGCAGCTGCACCCTCTTGCACCGCAGCGGCGATCTCGCGCATCTTCTCTGTGCCTTCGCCTTGAGCGAGGACCTGTGCGCGCAAGGCAATTGCGATGCCGAGGGCGATAAGGGCTACCGCTAAGACTAGGAATGTGATGTTCAGGTTCTTACCGGTGACTTCCACCAGTGAAAGAGCAGTAGATGCTCGCATGTGTCTCCTCCGTTGGAGATTCAGGGCGCCCGAAGCTGAATTACGGGCGCGAAGCTGGGGCGAGTCTACATATACATATCTATTAGGTGTAAAAAACCGATAAAAATGTTGGGGGAATAAGCGTGGGGCTAGTCACCCCGAACTAGCGGGCTTTGAGCCAGACGGTCGTTGCCGGCGGGAGGTCGTTGCCGGCCGTCTGCACTCCATGAACAAGGAAGATCCCCGCTGAAGCCAACGGCCCCGATGCGTGAAGAATCTCGCCGACGCCAGCAAAGTCCCGTGAAATGTCATAGTAGTTACGGCCAAAGTTGGTGATGCAGTGCCACCCATTGGGGCGCGAGAAATGAAGCACATTGGCATCTCTGGTTGTATGCCAAGTCAGTTCTTCTGCAGCTACGAGA
Source organism: Candidatus Planktophila sp. (assembly GCA_044348425.1). Taxonomy (GTDB): domain Bacteria; phylum Actinomycetota; class Actinomycetes; order Nanopelagicales; family Nanopelagicaceae; genus Planktophila. Next base: position 9,204 of record JBIKSV010000017.1, read on the forward strand.
TCTCTGCGAAGTTTGAGCGCTTTGCGGAAGATCTCAAGAGGCGATGCTGCTACACCGGTTAACGCTTCAACAGATTGTGCGCCAAACCAATTGGGCTGTGGCAGATGCGCACTGCCGGTGCCAAAACCAAATGAAGGTCCAGCTGAAGTCCATGGAAGAGGAACGCGACAACCGTCACGACCTTTATCGACTTTATGATTGCGCAAATATTGTGGATCTTGAATCTGATCTTCAGGAATATCAAGAACTTCTTGTAGTCCGAGTTCTTCGCCTTGATAAATATAAGTACAACCAGGTAGAGCCATAATTAACATCGATGCGGCAAGTGCTGATTGCAAACCAAGTTTCTCATCGATGGGATTGGTGGTGCCGCCAGAGTTTTTCCAACGGATTCGATCCACTGTTGTAAGTAATCCATATTTAGTTGCCGGTCTCATCTGGTCATGATTGTTGAGGCACCATGTCGAAGATGACCCTTGCGCTTTGGCCGCAGAGATTCCGCGGTCAATAACTGTTTTGAATTCATGAGCGTTAAAGTTTGCTTCTAAGAGTTCAAAGTTAAATGCCTGTCCTAGTTCATCTGGGCTAGCGTATTTTGCAAGGCGATCTGCTGGTACATAAGCCTCTGCCACCGCTACCCGTGGTGGGTCATATTGGTTAAATAAGTGGCGCCATTCTTTATAAATTTCATGTACTTCATCACGATCAAAAAGAATATTATCGCCAGGTTTGCGGTTTGTAAGATCTGGATATCGATCCTGATCTTTTAGTGGTTCTGATAAATCTTTTTTGAGCGCATGGGCAACATCGATGCGGAAACCGTCAACACCCCGATCTGCCCAGAACTTAAGAGTGAGAAGAAAATCGTCTTCGACTTCGCGATTATCCCAATTGAAATCCGGCTGCTCTGGTGCAAATAGATGGCAGTACCACTGGTTATGCTTTCCTCCCATTGCTGATTCGTGTGTCCATGCACTAGGTGCAAAGTGTGAGGGCCAATTGGTGGGTGGTAACTCGCCATTCGCACCTTTGCCATCACGGAAGATGTAGCGATTGCGCGCAGGCGATCCGGGTTCAGCCGCGATAGCTTCCTTAAACCAGACATGGCGGTTAGAAGAGTGGTTTGGAACGATATCTACAAATACTCGGATACCAACTTCATGTAACTTTGCGAGCATCTCATCAAAGTCTGCAAGAGTTCCTAAAAGTGGATCTACATCACGGTAATCATCAACGTCATATCCACCATCTGCAAGTGCTGATGGATAGAACGGTGATAACCAGACTGCATCAATATTGAGTGATGAAAGATAATCAATCTTTGAAATTACACCTTTGATGTCACCGATGCCATCGCCATTGGAATCTTTGAATGAACGCGGATAAATCTGATAGATAACGGCTTGACGCCACCAATCTTTATCGAGAGTAAGCGTCACGGTGATTCCTATCCCTATTGATATTTGCAGTTTTTTGCATATCCTTTACTTATTATGGCAGGGATAGTGGAGATTGCGAAGAGGGCAAAAGTCTCTCCCGCCACTGTTTCACGCGCACTTCGTGGTCTTCACCATGTAAATGAACGCACTCGCAAAGCCGTTATTGAGGCCGCACAACATTATGACTATCCGATTCGGCCAGATCTCTTGCCTCGTAATGCCGGCGGGCGCACCAACACAATCGGGGTTATCGCGCCATTTATATCGCGCTGGTACTTCTCGCAGGCACTTTCAGGGGTCGAGCAATCATTGCGTGAAGGTGGAATGGATCTTCTTCTCTATAACTTCGCTCAAGTTGATGCTCGCCAGAGAATTTTTCAACAGAAGAAATTAGTGGGCAAGGTTGATGGCCTCATTGTCGTCTCACTTCCTCCTACAGAGAAAGAATTTCAATCGATATTAGGTCTCGGAATACCGGTAGCACTATTGGGTGTCCCGGATACTCGCTGTTCTAGTGTTTCAATCGACGATGTAGCAGGTGCTGAAGTAGCGACAGAATATCTAGTTGAAATGGGCCATCGAGATATTGCAATTATGGTTGGGCAAGATGAGTTGATGTTTGAATTCAAAGTTTCATCGCAACGTCGCCAAGGTTTTCTTAATGTACTAGATCGTCACAACATATCTTTTAATCCAACTTTCGAATTAGTAGCAGACTTTGATAGTAATACCGCAGAGCATGCGATGACGGAATTTTTGAGACGTAAAAAGTTACCTACTGCAATCTTCTGCGAATCTGATGAAATGGCTTTTGGTGTCTTGCGCGCACTAAAGAAGAAGGGTTTGCGCGTCCCTGAAGATATGTCTGTAATTGGTTATGACAACCATGATTTCGCTGAGATTGTTGGATTGACTACGGTTTCGCAACCTGTGCAATTTTTAGGACAACTTGTAGCATCACAGATCATGGCAAATATTGAAAAACCTGGTGGTAAAGTTTCTCAGATAAAGGTTCCGACTTCGCTGGAGATAAGAAGTTCAGTCCTGGATATTACTTAACTGCACCTGATGTAAGGCCTCGAACAAAATAACGTTGTAGTGAGAAGAAGACTAACAATGGAATTGCTAGGCTGATAAATGATCCCGCAGCTACTTGTTGCCAACCTTCACCATATGTTCCAAGGAGTGAGAGCAGGGTATAAGTCAATACTGGACGCTCGTTTCCGATGAATACAAAGGCGATCAAGTAGTCATTCCAAACCCACAGGAATTGGAAGATCGCAAAAGATGCCAAGGCGGGCACCGATACAGGTAACACCAAGCGCCAAAAAATAGTGAAGTTAGAAGCGCCATCCATACGAGCTGCCTCAATCAACGCCATTGGGATTGTCGCCATATAGTTTCGCAGAATATAAATTGCTAGAGGCATCGCAAATGCGGAGTGAACAAACCATGCGGCTGCATATTGACCCGAAATCTCTATTCCTGTTTTTTCGGTAAATGAGATAAACATCTTAAGAACCGGAACGAGAGCGCCTTGCAGTGGGACTACAAGGAGACCAATGATGAGTGCAAAGAAGAATTCGCGGCCCTTAAATACAAGGAATGTAAAACCAAAAGCAGCATAGGCTGCAAATAGCAAAGGTAAAATCGTGGCTGGGATGGTGACGGCGAGAGATGATATAAAGCTTCTGCCGAGATCACTCTCTGAAAGAACCGAGGCATAAGAACCAAGTTCCCATCGCTGGCTTAGCGGGTTGAGAATGACATCCCACCAACCCGATGTTTGAGCTTCAGTATTTTCGCGAACTGATGTGACAAGCAAGCCAATCGTTGGGATCAACCATAATCCAGCAAGTATTACTAAAACTATGTATGAGATTCCACCAGACTTTTTACGCTTTTTGATCTTCATCGTCCGCTCTCAGTCTTGCGATAGTGGCGTACCTGATAAATCATTACTGGGACAACAGCAAAGATGAGAATGACGACAGCGGCCATCGCTTTGCCGGTGTTGCCATAGATGAAGTACTCGAGGTAGAAAGTTTGGGCCAATACTGTGGTGTTGTAATTTCCACCTGTCATCGCTAAGACGATATCGAATACCTTCATTGCGCCGATAAGGATTGTGATAAAGACGGCGATTGCAGTTGGCCAAATCTGAGGCAAGATAATCTTGAAGAAAATCTGGCCTGTGCTAGCTCCATCTACGCGGCCAGCTTCAAGAGTGTCCTCAGGAACGCTCTTAATTGCAGCTGATAACAAGACCATTGCATACCCGGCGCTGAGCCAGATCAAAATCACCATCAATAGGAGGTTATTCAGCTTAAAGGCTTCGATCTGGAACCAGGTTTGTGGTGTGCCACCTAGTTTTACCCAAATTGCATTGAAGATACCAACCTGGTCCTGTCCTTCGGGTGCGTAGGCGTACATATAGCGCCAGATAACCGCAGCACTCACAAACGAGATTGTCATCGGCATAAAGAAGATTGATTTAAATACTTTTTCCGCTCGCGGGCCAACGTTATTTGAAAATTGTGCAATTGCCAGACCAATAGCAACTGTTAAGACAGGGACGATTGCGATCCACATTAAGTTGTTGATCAACATATCGGCAAAATAATCTTCAGCAATTAAATCTCTAAAGTTTTGCAGCCCTACCCAGGTGGTTGATCCGTCAATCGCTTCTTCCATAAAACTAAGGCGGATCGACTGCAGTGTTGGCCAGATAACAAAGAGGCCAATCAGAAGCAATACGGGGCCGATAAAAACATAGGGTTCTATACGGCGCTTTGCTTTTTCAGGAAGACGGTGAAGGAGAAAGTTGAGGATCCAGTAAATAAAGGCGGTGATTGCGATACCCGCGACTACTGCTTGAAGTGCCGTTAACAAATCTTTCACAGCACTTCCTCTCTACATTAAAACGAACTTGTTATTTCTTTTCTAGATTCTAGAGTAATCAGCGCCAGTGGGAAATACCCACTGGCGCTGACTTTACTCTTGTGAAGAGATGCTAAGGCTTAAGGCCTTATGCCTTCTTCCATGAAGCATCAATAGCATCAAATGCCTGCTTCTGTGTCTTCTTACCTGAGATCCAGTTTGTGAGTTCCTTCCACTGAGTTGCGTTAACAACTGCTGGAGCTAGATCTGAACCATCGAAACCAAAGAGCTTCGCACCTGACAAGATGCCAGCGATGTTCTTTGTGATTGGGTTCTTGTAACCAGCACTTGGGAAAGTCTTGTGTGCTGATAGGTATGAAGGGTACTTCTCAAGCATTGTTCCCTGGCCAAGCTTGTCAGAAAGGATGAAGTTAAGAACCTTCTGAGTTGCTTCGCTGTTGTCGAATGCTGCAGCTAGATCGCCACCACCGAGTACTGCATCTGTTGTTCCAGCTGGTGCTGGAAGCTTGAAGACGCCTACGTTTGTGAAGTTGTTAGCCTTGTACTCTGCCTTGATTGCATCTGGGAAGAAGTCAGTGATAAATGATCCTTGACGCATCATGAAACACTTGCTCTTATCTTTTGCGAAGAGGCTTGCTGTTGCACCGAAGCCGGTTGCTGCAATTGCCTTACCGCCACCGTTTACGTTACCTGGTGTGAGTGCGACATCTGCAAGCTTCTTTGCTGCCTTCTGAACTGTTGGTGATGACCAAGCAAGCTTGCCCTTCCACCATGCTGTGTATTCAGCTTCTCCACCGTAGCGAAGTACGTACTCTTCCATCCAGTCAGTTGCTGCCCAACCTGTAGCTCCACCAGATTCGATTCCGATGCACCATGGGTAGCCGAGCTTCTTTGACTTGATTGTTTCTGTAAGCTTTGTCATATCTGCATCTGTCTTTGGAACAGTTAATCCTGCAGCCTTGAAGTTAGCTGGGTTGTACCAAACGAGTGACTTAACGTTTGCTGAGACTGGAAGTCCGTATGTCTTTCCACCCTTTGTAGCAAGGTTTGCCCATCCTGGAACCAATGTCTTCTTGATATCTGCGAGCTTTACAGTCTTAAGACCGTCGATTGGCTCAAGAACAGATGAGTACTCAAGAAGTCCACCTGGCTGTGGCCAGATTCCGATGCTTGGTGACTGTCCTGCCTTTACCTTGACACGAATATCTGTGTCATATGAAGCGAGAGTTGTGTACTTGATTGTGATTCCGTTAGCTGCACCGAATGCATCGAGCTCAGCTTGGAAACCTTCAGCCTGTGCACCACCGAAGCCACCAAAGATGGTTACTTCGTCAGCAGCGCTAGCAGAAGGTGCGATCGCTACAGTCGCTGCAACTGCAAGCGCTGTAAATGAAGCGATTGAAAACTTCTTCATACGTTATTTCCTTTCAAAGGATTTATTGGGTTGAGTGAGAACAGCTGTATCCCACTCGTTCGTGAGGCAAAATTACTGGGGGGTGAGAGCAGGGGGAAGGCTTTCTTGGTAACGATGTAATCAAGATTTTTACAGTTTTTGCAGTTTTTTGCAGTTTTTCCTCGCGGGCACGCTAGAAGGCTGTGGCTTGCAAATTTATGGGGCTGCCGGCGAGCAGGGCCGAGATTGAGATTGAGCCCCCGCCGGCAAGAATTTCGATTGAGCCGTTGTCGAGGATTACATCAACCTCAAAAGATTTATTCTCGTTGTTGAAAGGCGCACATTGAATGTCGCCAACGAGACCGTCGCTACACATTTGTGTGCGATCTAAATAAAGAACTTTTTCGATTGGGTCGTAACCAATTTCAATCTGGCGATTATCCGAATCAGTAAATCGTATTCCTGACTTGGTTGATTGTGGCGTAATCGTAAATCTCTGAATTGCTCCCGCCACTGTTGAAATCTCTTTAATCGGAGTTTGGATCAGAGTGATTTTGTTATCAATGGTAACAAGTGAGAGTTCACGTGGTGCAGTCATTGAACCACGATAAGGATTGGCGGGAATATCTTTTGCGTACTCCCAGTTGTTCATCCACCCTAGATAGACGCAGCGATTATTGGGTGCGTCGTTCCAGGTAACGCCGGCATAGTTATCGCGGCCGTGATCTAACCATCGAGTTGCGCGATCGTCAGCGGTAAATTCTTTGCCGTCCCAGTCTCCAATGAAGTAATGAGTTCCTGAACCACCAGTAAGTCCACCTGGATTCACAGAGATGAAGAGAACCCATTTAATTTTTGTAACATCGCCATCTACAGGCAAAGGAAATAAATCTGGGCACTCCCACACACCGTCAGTACCGTTGATATTGCTGAATTCGCTTAATAAAGTCCAGTTCTTTAAGTCCTCTGATTGATAGAAACAGACTGTAAATTCTTGTGGTTTAACAACGCTCATCACCCATGCTTCATTGGTGGTATTCCAAGAGACTTTAGGATCACGGAAATCTTTCATTGATAAATCAAGTACTGGATTGTTTTCGTACTTGGTCCAGGTAAGACCTTCATCAACACTGTAAGCCAGCGACTGTGCTTGGTGACTGCCATCATGATTATGGTCGGTGTAAATCGCAACCATTGCTGGATTGGCAAGTGAGCCAAAACCGCTGGTATTGAAGTAATCAACAACCGCGCTGCCTGAGAAGATTCCGTGAGTAGCTGAATAAGGAATCGCTATTGGATGGTGCTGCCAATTAATCAAATCTGTTGATGTGGCATGGCCCCACGACATATTGCCCCATTGGTCGCCTTCGGGGTTGTGCTGAAAAAAGAGGTGATAATTCCCTTTGTAGAAAATAAGTCCATTGGGATCATTCATCCAATTACGCTCTGGCGCGAAGTGAAAGAGTGGGCGAAGACTCTTTGAGACAGTGCTATTGGAGCCGGGGAATTCCATGGCGCGTACCTTATCCTCATCACATGGAATTTGTTAAGTCTTTGCTCTCTCCCGATTCAATTGTGGGAGATCTTGGCTTAATTGGCGTCATTATTATTATTTTCGCTGAGACCGGTTTATTAATTGGAATGGCTTTTCCAGGTGACTCGCTTCTCTTTGCAGCAGGTGTTGCGGCATCAGCTGTCGGCGACAAAATCTTAGGTGGCGCGGCACTTCCAGCGTTGCCGCTCTTTATTGGTACAGGCCTTGCAGCAATTCTTGGATCTCAACTTGGTTACTTTTTCGGTGCAAAATATGGTCGTAAGCTCTTCGATCGCCCCGATGGGCGCTTCTTTACTAAAACTCGAGTGGCCAGTACTGAGAAGTGGTTGCTTAAGTATGGGGTTGGTAAAGCTGTCTTTATCTCGCGTTTCACCCCTTTTGCGCGGACTTTAATTAATCCAGTTATCGGGACGATCGGTTATCCAGCGAAGAAATTCCTATTTTGGAATGTATTTAGCGGATTAGTTTGGACTCAAGGAGTTGTTGGTCTCGGTTATTTCCTTGGAAACAGGTCCGACGGTGAAGTAAATGGCTATCTACTGCCACTTGTAGGTCTTGCCCTCTGGTTAACTTTAATTCCTGTCGTTCTTGAGTTATATCGCGAGCGAAAGATAAAGCGAAACCAGTTGTAGGTTTTTACAGACCCAGATCTTTTAGAGGCCTAGATCTTTTACAGTCCAAGGTCTTTGAGTGAGTAAGCAGCGTAATACTTGTAGCCCGCATCTTTAATCGCTTGCTCTGCGCCTCTTTCAACGATGACAGCTACTCCAACCACAATTGCGCCAGCTTCCTTAAGGGCTTCAACTGCTGCAAGAACCGAACCGCCTGTTGTTGAGGTGTCTTCAACGGCTAAGACTCGCTTGCCAGCAACATCTGGTCCTTCGATACGGCGCTGCAGTCCGTGTGCTTTGCCTTCTTTACGAACTACAAAAGAATCTAGTTTGCGCCCTTTTCTAGCTGCCGCATGCATCATCGCGGTTGCCACAGGGTCGGCGCCCAGTGTTAATCCGCCGACTGCATCAAAATCTAAATCTTTGGTGAGCTTAAGCATTACCTTGCCAACGAGTGGCGCGGCTTTGTGATCCAAAGTTATGCGGCGCAGATCTACATAATAATCAGCTTCTTTACCTGAAGAGAGCGTGACTTTTCCATGAACAATTGCCTTCTTCTTGATTTCCTTCAATAAATCTTTATATGCGCTCATATTCACATCTTACTCACATGTTATCCCTCGATTATCTCAGCTAACTGGGTTAGCCTCTTAAAATGGCGACTTTGGCGGTAGATAAAGAGCGGTTGGCGATATCTCGCCTCTATGCCCGCTTTGGTTTTGGTCCGCGCCCCGGCGAATTTGCCGAATCCCTCTCTCGTGGATTGCAATCAACCCAACAGTCATTTTTAGTAAAACCAGATTTAGCTCTTATACAGAGTCAATTAAAAGTCCCTGACGTCGAAGATATAGGTCCACGACCTCCCGCAGGAAGCACTGCCTCTAATGAATACAGCACAAGATTGCGAAATCAGAATCGTGAATTAGCGCTCTGGTGGCTCGATCAGATGGCGACAACAGATTTCATGCTTAATGAAAAGATGGCCTGGTTTTGGCACGGGCACTGGGCAACATCGATAGATAAAGTTAAGTTCGCACTGCCTATGTATGATCAAAATCAAAGATTGCGCACTCACGCACTTGGTAATTTTGCGACGATGAGTCAAGAGATGTTTCTTGATGGTGCTCTGCAAATTTGGCTTGATGGGCAAGATAACACTGCTAAGGCACCTAATGAAAATTTGGCAAGAGAATTTATGGAGCTATTTACCTTAGGTGTTGGGCGTTATACCGAAGAAGATGTAAAAGCTTTATCAAGAATTTTCACCGGTTACGTTGTGGCTCGCACAAGCGGAGCACTTACTTTTGCTCCTCGTCGTCATGATTCATCTCCAGTTACATTATTGGGTAGCACAAGAAGTTTTCGAGCAGCAGAGGCTGTTGAATATTTAGTTGATCGTCAAGATTGTGCAAAATTTATCTCAGAAAGAATTTGGTACCGGTTCTTCTCTGAGAGCAAACCTTTGCCTCAATCTTTTGCTGGACAAGGTTTCGAAGACCGCAATATTGATGAATTAGTTTCGACCTTTATTAATTCTCCATACTTATCAGAGGCAGATCTGCCTATGGTGAAAAGTCCCGTCGAATGGTGCATCGCTATTTGCCGCGCATTTGGATTGGTGCCTTCTCAGTTTTCTAACCCACAAACACTCCTTAACCATCTCAGCAAAATGGCGCAGGTTCCATTTCTGCCGCCTAGCGTCGGTGGCTGGCCAGCTGGTGGAGCTTGGTTAACAAGTGCATCAGCTCAGTTCCGCCTCAATTTCTCTCAATACTTGATTAAATCGATTGATCTTGCGCAGTTGCGAGAAGTTCCACGCGCTGATCGCATTAACTACCTGAAAGATCTCTTGGGTATCTATCAACTAAGTCCACGTACTGAAGATGCGCTCCGTGCCGTGGTTGATGAGCCCGCACGTTTAATTCTATTGTTAGTAAATAGTCCGGAATATGTGGTGGGTGCCTGATGGATACGTTATCTCGTCGATTGTTTCTTAAGTTAACCGCGACTGCATCAGTTGTTGGTGGCGCACAAGTTCTCTCTCTAGATGAGATTGCATCGGCAGCTATTACAAGACCATTGCCGGAAAATACTCCAATTTTAGTTGTCTTAACTTTGTATGGAGGTAATGATGGTTTGAATACTGTTATTCCATATAAAGATGGTTTGTATTACTCTCTTCGTCCAGATATTTCTTATCCTCAAGAGAAAGTTCTACCTTTAAGTGATGGGTTGGGACTTAATCCATCTCTAGTCGGAATAAAATCTCTTTGGGATAAAAAGAAGGTTGCTATCTTTAGAGGAGTTGGATATCCCAATCCAAGTCAATCTCACTTCTCCTCAATGGCTATCTGGCAGAGTGGTCAGAATAATTATCAATTGAGATCTGGTTGGTTGGGGCGTTGGGTTGATACCCAAAAATTTGATCCTTTATTGGCGATTAATTTGGGTTCAGTCCTGCCGCCTTTATTGGTGGGTGAGAAACGAAGTGGTTCAGTTTTACCTTTGGGTGGCTACATTAAGCCTGTTGGTTCATTGGTTCGCGATTGTTCAAGGCTCTCGCTCGCATCGCCAACTGATAGCCCACTCGCAGCTCAGGCAGCCTCTTCACTAAGAGACCTTCTTACGGTTTCAGCAGAGCTATCGCCCATTTTAAGTAGCCCAACTCCTGCTCCGTTGGAACTACCGACAATTAATGGTGGCAACGCCGGTGGTGATAATCAGCTTTCACAGCAGCTAGATCTCGTTTCTAAGCTGATAAATGCTGGGGCGCCAACACGAGTCTGGACTACATCTCTTGGTGGTTTTGATACCCATGCTAACGAGGCAGATGCACAGGCCGCGCTTCTCTCTAACGTTGATAAATCAATCACACGTTTCTTTTCTCAACTATCACAATCTACTCGTGGCAAAGATGTCACTCTCTTAATTTATTCAGAATTTGGTCGCCGTGTTGTTGCAAATGCATCAGCTGGAACCGACCATGGAACATCAGGTCCAGTCTTTGTTATTGGCGACAACATTAAGGGTGGTTTCTATGGAGATCAACCTTCATTGAAATCACTTGTTAAAGATAATCTCGCAGTTACCACCGATTTTCGAGATATCTACGCTTCGCTTATTGAGGGAATTCTAAAAACTCCTGCTACCGCGATACTGGGTGGTTGGAAAGGAAGAGTTAAATCTCTTCTTTATAAACAATAACTTTTGATTG
>JBIKSV010000081.1:0-5405 GCA_044348425.1 Candidatus Planktophila sp.
CCTGTAAGAATCGCCACTGTATTTCCCCAGCGGTTATTGGCGCTCTCTACTCCACGCCGCAATGGCGCTTCATCCATTACGTCATCGTGATAAAGCGTTGCTACATGGGTCAGCTCGCAGACGGCGGCAGATTCGATAATGCCTGCCTTGCTTTTATCGCCATAATAAGAAGCCAGCAAAGTTAACAACGGGCGCAAACGCTTTCCACCAGCGGAGACAAGGTGACGTGAAGCCTCTTCCACAAGTGGGTATTTACCTTGAATATGGCTGAGAAGCAGCGCTTCTACCTCTGCCATTCGAGAAGTGAGCTCTGCCTCAAGGGCAGGTGCCATTCCTGGTATTCCTATTGTAGAAATGGCTTTTGGTGACATTAGCGCAAGAACGATGCTGTAGTTGAGATGAAGTCAACAAGTGGAGCAGGAAATACTCCAAGAATGAGAGTGACGAGAGCGGAAACTGTGATGGTAATCGTAGTAAGTGCTGATGGGATCACAACGCTGGTGCCATCTTCGACTGGATCTTTGAAGAACATCAACACAATCACGCGAATATAGAAGAAGGCGGCGATTGCTGAAGAGAGCACACCAGCAATCAAGATAGCCAAGCTACCTGATTCATATGCCGCCGAGAAGATGGAGAATTTTCCGATGAATCCGCTTGTGAGAGGGATGCCAGCAAAGGCAAGTAAGAAGAAAGCGAAAGTCGATGCCACAATCGGAGAGCGCTTTCCAAGACCGCTCCAGCGATTGAGGTCAGTGACTTCACCACTGGAATCGCGGATGAGTGAAACTATTGCAAATCCGCCGACTGTGGCTACGCCGTAGGCGAAGAGATAGAAGATTGTTGCATCAAGACCAGACGTGCTGAGTGCGTAAACACCAGAGAGCAAGAAACCAGCATGAGCAATTGATGAGTAAGCAAGCATGCGTTTTACATCGCGCTGTGCAATTGCAACCAAAGATCCGAAGAGCATCGTTGCAATTGCAATGACAACGAGCGCTGGACGCCATTGCCACTCAGCATTCGCGAAAGAGACATAGAAGATTCGCAAGATTGCGCCAAATGCAGCTACCTTGGTAGCGGCAGCCATAAATGCAGTAATCGCAGTTGGTGAACCTTGATAGACATCTGGGGACCAGGCATGGAATGGGAAAGCACCAATTTTAAAGAGGAGACCCACCGAGATGAAGGCGAGTCCGATAAGCAAGAAGACATCGTTTCCGGCATTACCCAACACTGCTTGCTGAATGCCTGCGAAAGTTAGTGATGATGAATATCCATAAAGGAAAGCGGCGCCAAAGAGGAAGAAGGCTGATGAAAAAGCACCGAGAAGGAAGTACTTAAGCGCTGCTTCTTGAGATGCCAGGCGACGATAACGAGCTAGGCCAGCCATGAGATAGAGCGGAAGAGAGAGCACTTCGAGTGCAACAAAGAGAGTAATCAAATCTGATGCCACAGAAAAGAGCATCATTCCGCCGATTGCAAAGAGAGTCAGCGGAAATACTTCAGTTGTCTGACTTTGCCCTTGGTGTGCTTCTCGTTCTTCGATTGAACCAGGCACCGTAGCAGCTGCTGCAGTGAAGTTATCTTGATCTGCAATGAGGAAAATTGAAAGTAACGCAATTACCAAAATTGAAGCTTGGAAGAGAAAACCTGCTCCATCGAAAGTAAATGCTGTCATCGCTGGGGTTGTAGATGATTGACCGCGCACTCTGATCAGTAGAAGAAGCGATGTCACAACCGCCATGACAGATACAAAGAGCTGCGCAGGTGCACGTAGACGACTCGGCAAGAAGGCTTCGACGAGTACACCGATAATCGCGCCACCGAAAATCGCCAACATAGGCGCAAGAAGCGCGTACTCAAGAACGGGGGGTGTAAATACCATTTACTTACCTGCTATCTCGGTCGGTGCGGGATCTGTGAATCCAGCCGACTCAACGATATGAGTTGCGATTGGATTAATGACATTCAAAAGAGGAGCTGGGTAAATTCCAAGCGCAATGATGACTGCAACAACTGGTGCAATTGCAATCTTTTCACGAAGGTTGAGGTCAGATAGCTCTTCATTGCCCGGAGTAGTCGGACCATGGAGCGCTTTCTGAACAGGAATAAGAATGTAGAGCGCTGCAAGAACGATTCCGAAGGTTGCTAACACTGCTGCTACTGGGTAGCGCGTATATGTTCCGACCAAGACTAGAAATTCGCTTACAAAGCTTGAGAGCCCAGGGAGTGCAAGCGATGAAAGTCCTGCAATAAAGAACATCCATGCCATTACTGGTGTAACGCGCTGCAATCCTCCAAAGTCGGAGATAGTAGATGAGCGACGTCGCGCAATCATCCAACCGCCAACAATAAAGAGCGCGGCTGTTGAGAAACCGTGGTTGAACATATAGAGAATCGCACCTGATTGTGCTTGTGATGTCATTGCGAAGATTCCCATGATGATGAAACCGAAGTGAGAGATCGATGTGTAAGCAATCAAGCGCTTTAGATCGCGGGCACCTATGGCCAAGAATGCGCCATACAGAATTGAGATTACTGCCAAGACAATAATCACAGGCGTAAATGTCTTGCTCGCATCTGGAAAGAGCGAGATACAGAAGCGAATCATTCCGAAAGTACCGACCTTGTCGAGCACTCCTAGGAGAAGTACGGATGTGCCTGGCGTTCCAGCTTTAGCTGCATCAGGAAGCCATGTATGCAATGGCCACAGTGGCGCCTTAATCGCGAAGGCGATAAAGAACCCGAGGAAGAGTAAATTCTGAGTAGTTGGGCTAATGAACTTATGGAGTTCGGTGAGCTCAGTAACATCAAATGTTGCCCCGCCAAGATATTGACGTGACGTTACAAATATTCCAATAATTGAAGCAAGCATTAGCAAACCACCGAAGAGGCTGTAAATCAAGAACTTCACAGCTGCTGCGGCACGTTCACCTGAACCGTAACCACCGATGAGGAAATAGACCGGAATCAGCATCGCCTCAAAGATGACGTAGAAAAGGAATACATCTGTAGCAACAAAGACACCAATCATCATTGTCTCGAGGACGAGAATCAGAATGTAGAAGACCTTTGCAGACCAACGACCGCCCTCAGATTCGTTCCAGCAAGCTAAAACTACGATTGGAACAAGTAGGACCGACATCAAGATCAGAACCAAAGAAAGTCCATCTATACCCACGGAGTAATTGATTCCGAAGGTAGGAATCCACTCGTGACTCTCTGTAAATTGGAAATCTGTATTTGATGTAACAAATTGAGTTGCGATATAGATCGCAAAGGCTGCCACTGCAACCGTCACGGCAAGAGTTGCTTGCTTAATTCGAAGTGAATTCTCGGAAGGGATAAGGGCGATTAATAGAGCTCCCAAAACCGGAAGAAGCGCTAGCGCGGTTATTGAACTCATTGTGTGACCACCCAGATTCCGGCGATCATGAGAATCGCACCAATAAGAATGAATGCTGCATAGCTGCGTGCAAATCCACTCTGTGACTTACGTAGAGATGCGCCAGAACCGATAGCCATACGACCGATTCCGCGGACAGCACCATCAATTACCTTGTCATCACTCTTAACCAAAACATCTGTAATTGCCTGGCCTGGGCGCATAAAGAGAGTCTCGTTAATTGCATCCTGACCAAAATCTTTCCGCGCTAGGCGGGTGAAGATTGAGACATTTGTAGGGGCAATGCGATCAATTTCATTGCGCTGATACTTAATGATTGCGATGCTCACACCGATTGAGACCGAGAAGAGAGCAAGCGCTGAAACCACAATTGGTTGAAGCAAGTGCTCTTTGGAATGTCCGCCGTGCTCGCCGAAGACTGGGTTTAACCAATTTTCGAGAGAATCACCGCGAGTAAAGAGGTAACCGGTGCTGACTG
This sequence comes from Candidatus Planktophila sp., assembly GCA_044348425.1. Classification (GTDB taxonomy): domain Bacteria; phylum Actinomycetota; class Actinomycetes; order Nanopelagicales; family Nanopelagicaceae; genus Planktophila. The sequence goes on from JBIKSV010000081.1 coordinate 3,888, forward strand.
AGCCGATTGCCAAAATAACCATTGGCAGCCACATCAAAATTGGAGATTCGTGTGGGTGGGCATCTTCATCCCAGCGCGCCTTACTTGTGAAGGTAAGAATCATTACGCGAGTCATATAGAAAGCGGTAATCGCTGCACCAATCAAGGTGAGGGTTCCAAGAAGTGGGCCCTGGAATCCACCTGAATCAAAGGCGGTTTCAATAATGAGATCCTTTGAGTAAAAACCTGCAAATGGTGGAACTCCGAGAATCGCAAGATAGCCAAGACCAAAAGTTACAAATGTGATTGGCATAAATTTACGCAAGCCACCATATTTGCGCATATCAACTTCATCGTTCATACCGTGCATCACAGAACCTGCACCAAGAAACATGCCCGCTTTGAAGAATCCGTGGGTAAGCAAGTGCATGATTGCAAAAGCGTATCCAGCAGGACCAAGGCCTGCACCAAGAATCATGTAGCCGATCTGAGACATAGTTGATGCAGCGAGCGCTTTCTTGATGTCATCCTTAGCAGTACCAATAAATGCACCGAGCAATAACGTGATTGCGCCAACGATTACAACAAGTAATTGTGCTGTCGGAGCTGCTTCAAAAACAAAGTTTGAACGAACAATCAGATAAACACCGGCAGTCACCATCGTTGCAGCGTGGATGAGCGCTGATACAGGAGTTGGTCCCGCCATTGCGTCACCAAGCCAAGCTTGCAATGGGAACTGCGCTGATTTACCGACTGCTGCAATCAAGAGCATGATTCCGATTGCAGTCATTGCTGCCTCTGATGCGTGATGTGAATGCTCAGAAACTCCAGCAAAAGTTGTGGTGCCAAGAGTTGCAAATGCAATCATGATTGCCAATGACAGACCCATATCGCCAACGCGGTTCATGACGAATGCTTTCTTTGATGCAGTTGCATAGGCAGGCTTCTTATTCCAGAAACCAATCAATAGGTACGAGGCAAGGCCTACACCCTCCCAGCCAACATAGAGGTTGAGGTAAGAATCGCCCAGAACTAGCAACAACATAGAGGCAATAAAGAGATTTAAGTATGCGAAGAAGCGACGACGGTCTGGATCATGCGCCATATAAGAGATGGAGTAAATATGAATCAAAGTACCCACACCTGTAATCAATAGGACAAAGCAGATTGAAAGCTGATCAAGGAGGAGCGATGCATCGACATTAAAGTCACCGACAGAGATCCAAGTAAAGAGTTTCTGGGTGATTGCTCGGTCTTCAGTGGCACGATCAAGCATCAAAGAGAGTTGATAAAGACCGACAACAAATGAGCCAGCAGACATCGCTGTTGCTAGCAGGTGACCCCACTTATTGGTGCGGCGACCACCGAGAAGAAGGGCGATAGCTCCAAATAAGGGAAGCGCGATGAGATAAACGATTGAAGTTGAGGCAGCCATCATTAACGCTTCAACAAACTAGCATCATCAACAGATGCTGATCGACGTGAGCGATAAATCGCCACAATAATTGCCAGGCCAACTACAACTTCGCAGGCTGCAAC
>JBIKSV010000082.1:0-5379 GCA_044348425.1 Candidatus Planktophila sp.
GTGATGGCGTACTCATAAAAATTTCAAAAAGTGGAGCAATAACATCGGTTGTACGTAGCTCAGCAAATGGAGCAGTGCGTAGTTGGAATTCAGGTAACCAGGCCAACTTGCTGAGCGGTCATGTGATAGCCGGCAAAGTAACTGAAGTTGCAATTACTAAGTTTAATAACAGCTTCATACCAACTTGGACCGCTCGCTTTCCCGGCACTGGTGCATCAATTGCCGTGACTGGAGGCAATAATTCTTATCTTGCCTTTACTACGAGATCTGCCATACCTGGTGTCAATCTCTGGAAGCCAACATCCCCATCGTTACTACTCCTTACCTTTGATGGCAAGGGAGTATTAAAGGCTGCACATGCATTCCCAGGGCTAGTTACGCCAATTAACCTGCAATTTACTCGAGAACGAGGGGTCATCGGCCTAGCAAGTTCAAGCGATGGAGCGATTTCGATTTTTACCCTAGTATCGCGGTAACCTTTGCCATCGAAGTTTCATAGCACTACTACTAGGAAGAGCATCACTTATGGGTTCCGTAATCAAGAAGCGTCGCAAGCGTATGGCAAAGAAGAAGCATAAAAAACTTCTTAAGAAAACTCGTATTCAGCGCAGAAACGCTAAGTAGTAGCTTTAGTAGTTGTTATAACAGCAGGCTTTAAGGACGGAGCATCACAAGCTGGCCATAAACTCCAGCGACGAGATACTTCATACGATTTACGTTAACCCAGGCGGATTCAATTCCATCTGGGTTTTCGTATGGGGAGATAAAGATCTTCTTTGGTGTTTCCTTACTCTTATCAATCGCACAGAGTCGTCTCTCGCAGGTAAAGGCGATCAGTGATGAATCTGTTGAGAGATAGCGGCTAGGGGTTCCTAGTTCATCTGGATCTAAAGAACCTACTTGTGATGCAGCATCTGAGTTTTTTGATAGTGATGCCCATCTGACGGTCTTTGCTTCAGGTAAAGATAGCGAGTCACCACCTAACCAGGTGGCAAAGACGCCTTCGATTGTTTTTCCGACAGCCAGTGCAAATCCAGATACCGGATTTACTGGTGTAGCGCTCTCTAATACTCGGTACGACCAACCTGCGGGCGAGAAGTTTGTGCGAGTTGCAACGCGAATGTCGCTTTGAGTTGGTTGCTCTCTCTGATTGATGTCAAGAACAGCGTCATAGATGAGATAGCTAGTTCTGCCATCGAATGCAGCCTTTAGTGAGAACCCAACATCTCCCGTGGTTCTGCCATCGGTCTTTCTATCTCCATCAACAAGTTCGTAAGTCCAATTCTTTGCGGACTTGCCCTTGACTGCGCCGAGAAGAATGCCTTGGCTCTCATCACGATAGAACACTTGCACACCACCAGCGGAGGCAATACAGGCGCTTGTTACATTTACATCAGATGCGGTCCGAACTCGAATTGGTGCCTCATAAGAGTTGACTTGTGGACCGTTGCCATCAACGATTTCGTAAGTAAAGTTCTTGCCGTCATATTTGGCGTATCTCAAATCTTTATCGACGTCATCCGCATAGAAAATATGAAGTGTCTGCTTTTTTCCGATTCCGTTAACGCAAGTTGAGAGCGCGCTAGTGATTGGAAGATTAGTTCTTCCCATTGATCCACCTGCTCCATCAACCGTGCGCTTGACCCATACTTTTGAATTCCATTGAGCTAACTTGAGATCGCCTGATTTCGAATCGGCGTAAACAATGGCAGGTTCGCCATTGAAGGTAACGCTAGAGAGCATCTTGGCATCACTTTTGGCATCAATAATGAAACGCTTCCAGCTTGGTGCGGGCTTCACCGGCGCTGAAGTCACCGGCTCAGAGGAACCATTAATGTTTGTAGCAATCACGGTAAAGGTATACGCATCACCATTTTTTAGACCGGTAAATTTAATGGGGGATTTAGCTGCACTCTTACTTTGGTTAGTAACATTGTTTCGAACCGTATACGCACTGACTTGCGCGGTACGTGCATTTGCGGGTGGATCAAAGGCGATGATTGCTTCACCGTCTGAGACAAGTGCTTCAACATTTCTAACGGCCAAAGGGATTCCAGTTGATTTTCCAGCTGGTGGCTTACGGCGCATATCTTCCATCATTGCCAAGAGCAAACGCCCAGGCTTATGGAAAATTTCACCAGCTTCAAGATTAGGTGTCATTACTGCATCTTCGAGCGAATTCGCGAAGGTATCTTCATCGAGATGGCTGATTGATGACCCTTCTTCATAGACTCTTGGAGAAAATAGAATCGGTCGCACCCCACCGTTAGCTGCAGTACCAAGGGGGCCGCTCCATACAAGTGGGGAACGTAGAGCGAGACCAAGTTCAATTGAAGGAGATGGCAAATCAGATAATCGCCTGCCATCTTCTACCAATGCATAAGCATTAAATGGTGTAGGTTGATCGATGCGCCCAAAACCAAATACTGGATCGTAAGAATCGGTAGAGAGAAAACCGAGACCGTGCGCCATCTCATGAAGAAAGACCGATTGCAGATCGTATTCGCCAGAGTAAGAGAGGCCATCGTTTCGGGTATTCCAGTTTGCGCCAGAGTTGACTTGAATAATTATTTCAACTTGTTTCTTATCAAGATCTTTTCCTGCTAGCGCATTTGCAAGAGCTGAGGGGTACCAGAGAGTCGAATCCGGGGCCCCGTCAAAACCTGCAAAGTAACTTCCAGGTCTCGCACTACCCAAAATATTAAAGGCACCTATTTCAACCCAACTTACATCGATGTTAATAGGTACCGTTGACGCAAAGTTTGCAGCCCAAACATCAGCTGCTGCTTGGAAATCTCGTTTAGCCCAGGCAGGAAAGTTCCTGTAGTTGAGTATAAATTTCGATTTTGCCTCAAGGTTAACTGTTTTCGCTCGAGGCACCTGAGCATCTGTTGTATTCGGTCCTGCCAGGGTATGTCCCCAGTGCGTAGCTTGCCGTTGCAGAAAAGGAGTGATCGCTTGCGCATCTACTGTGATGAATAGCGGCGATAGAAGGGAGGAGAGTAAGAGGAACGGGAGCGCCCGTACGGTGAATTTTCGACTCCTCATAGCGGGTAACGGTATCAGGGTGGGAGAATAAGAATATGGTCACTATCTACTCTCGACATGGATGCCATCTCTGCGAGAGCGCAATCGCGACCCTGCAATCGCTACAAGCAGAGCTCAACTTTGAGATTGAAGTTATCTATATAGATGGTGATGAAAAGTTAGAGAGACTCTATGGAGAGCAGGTTCCTGTCACCCATATTGGGGGAGAGCATCACGACTATTGGCGGGTAGATCCTGACCGATTCAGATCTTCCCTTGAAAGACATCGTCAGAGTCAATAATTGTGTAGCTATATCCCTGCTCAGCTAGAAAACGTTGGCGGTTCTGCGCAAAATCCTGATCAATCGTGTCGCGGGAAACGACAGAGTAAAAGCGCGCACCACGGCCATCAGCTTTAGGTCGCAAAACTCGACCAAGACGTTGAGCTTCTTCTTGTCTTGAACCAAAAGCACCCGAAACCTGAATCGCGATTGTCGCCTCTGGTAAGTCGATAGAAAAGTTTGCAACCTTTGAAACAACAAGACAAGAAATTTCACCGGTGCGAAAAGCTTGAAAGAGTTCTTCTCGTTCACGTTGCGGTGTCGAGCCTTGAATAACTGGCGCTCCCAAGGTTTCACCCAAATCATCGAGTTGATCTAGGTACTGACCGATAACAAGGATCTGCTCTTTTGCATGAAGGCTTACTAACTCCTGAACAACATCTCTCTTTGTGCGAGTTGTTGCGCAATATCTGTAGCGCTCTTCTGGTTCAGCAGTTGCATAGGCCAGCCGCTCTGCTTCGGTGAGATTGACGCGAACTTCAATACATTCGGCAGGCGCAATATAACCCTGTGCTTCAATCTCTTTCCAAGGTACATCAAAGCGCTTGGGACCAATGAGGGAGAAGACTTCTCCCTCCATTCCATCCTCGCGCACCAATGTTGCAGTTAATCCTAAACGGCGGCGAGATTGAATATCTGCGGTAAATCGAAAGATTGGCGCTGGCAGTAGATGCACTTCGTCATAGATGATCAATCCCCAATCGTGGCTATCAAAGAGATCAAGATGGGCGTAGACACCATTCTTTTTCTTTGTCATCACTTGGTAAGTAGCAATTGTGACGGGACGGATTTCTTTCTTGGAGCCAGAGTATTCACCAATCTCATCTTCGGTGAGCGTTGTGCGCTTGAGGAGTTCATCTCTCCACTGACGAGCTGCAACTGTATTTGTGACGAGGATGAGAGTTGTGGCTTGAGCATGTGCCATCGCAGCTGCACCAACAATGGTTTTTCCTGCCCCGCAAGGTAGGACGACAACGCCTGAACCACCGTGCCAAAATCCTTCAGCGGCATGCTCTTGATACTCGCGAATTTTCCAGCCATCTTGCTTTAGAAAAATTGGATGAGCTTGCCCATCTACGTACCCTGCAAAATCTTCAGCTGGCCAACCTAAGCGCAGCAGAGATTGCTTAATTGCTCCACGTTGGCTTGGGTGGACAGCTATCGTCTCTTGATCAATTCGGACTCCAAGAAGTGGCGCAATTTTCTTTGCGCGGATTACCTCTTCTAAAACCGCTGTATCTGTTGTGACGAGAATAAGTCCATGCACTGGATCAGCTTCAAGACGTAGGCGCCCATAACGTGACATTTGCTCGGCAACATCGATTAAGAGTGCGTGAGGGACGGCGTAGCGCGAGTATTTGATCAGAGTATCAATTACCAACTCGGCATCATGTCCGGCAGCACGCGCATTCCAGAGCCCCAAATTGGTGAGGCGGTAGGTATGCATATGTTCAGGAGCGCGCTCGAGTTCAGCAAATGGCGCGATCGCACGACGACATTCGGTAGAGAGCGGATGATCTATATCAAGTAAAAGCGTTTTATCGCTCTGGACAATCAGTGGTCCATCGCTCATTTAATGAGTTCCTTTAGTAGTGCGTTGAGAAAATCACTACGAGGTTGAAGTGTCTTCAGACTTACCCATTCGTGTGCTGCATGTGCACCACCACCGACTGCGCCCAATCCATCAAGAACTTTTGCACCGGCAGCAGCTGCAAAGTTTCCATCACTTACACCGCCCACGATTGCAGAACCAAGTGGTGGGATACCGATATCAGCCGCAACCTTTTCAGCTATGAGATAAAGCTCTTGCGTTGATGAAGATTGCAAAGGAGGGCGATTGATTGACCCCGTTATTTCAAGAGTGGCCCCAGGGATAGTTGGCTTTAAGGCACGCACTGCAGAATCAATTCTGGTTAAGTCATCAGTTGAGAATGAACGGACATCAATATCTAACCTCGCTGAATCTGGGACCGTGTTATTCGAGGTTCCTGATTGCATCGTGGTTGGCACA
>JBIKSV010000083.1:0-5353 GCA_044348425.1 Candidatus Planktophila sp.
ACACCTGTCCGTTGATTGCCATCAGAGAAGTAGAGAAAGTATTTTCCATTTCGCGTTGCTGCATCAACAGCCCAACATTCATGCGATGGACCCATATACAAATCTTCAGGGCGAAGCGTTGATTCCAGGCGCCAATTAACTAAGTCAGCTGATGACCAAATCTGCCAATCTTCCATATGCCAAAGCTCATTACTTGGAGATAAATCATGTGAGGCATAGAGGTAGGCGCGATTGTTGAAGATGTGAATATGCGGATCGCAGACTCCGCGCCCAGGAATGATCGGATTCTTTAGCGCTTTATTGGAGAGCTCCATGAAACTAAATTCTAGACATCAAGACTGAGCGCAGCTAGAGCTCCGTTAACGATTGAGCCGCTATCGAGATCATGGATTCGATAGAGATCTGCGATTGTTCCGGATTGTCCGAAGGTATCTACGCCCATAGCTACTTGTGGCATGCCCAGTGCTGAACCGAGCCAAGACATCGCATGTGATGCGCCATCATGGATAGAAACAATCGGTGCGCGCTCAGAAAAAATTGGACGAAGTGCGCCCGGAAAAGATGGCGTACTAGCTGTGCGAATTCCTTGCTTTAAAGTGCGCTGCCAGCTTCCGTAAAGACGGCCAGGAGAAGTCACTTCAACGACATGAGCAACAATGCCTTCACTTGCAAGTTCGCGCGCGGCCTCAAGGACTTCAGGCATAACAGCACCTGTTGCAACCAAATGTACTACTGGGGCATGTTCGTCTTCGATTGTTAAACCAGGAACATTGCGGCCATCAACCAATCGATATGCACCAGCAAGTACCTGTGAACGCAAGAGCGCATCACCTAAACGCTCACGCGCTGCGGTAAACGGCCCTTGATCGATAGGACGAGTTGTGAGGCGGAAATAGAAAGCAAGTTCGCTCGGGCGAAGATCAGGAGTTGTATCGCTCTTGGTTCCGGCAACGTGTGCGATGGCATCACAGAGCAACCAATCGAGCGCCTGCGCATAAGCAGGTTCCATCAAGACAACGCCCGGAAGTTCCATACCAACCGATGGCGTAATCGTTGATTGGTGTGCGCCACCTTCTGGAGCAAGAGTCACACCAGATGGAGTACCAGCAATTATAAATTTGGCTCCTGAATAAACGCTGTATATAAATGCATCTAGGCCACGAAGTACAAATGGGTCATAGACAGTACCGATAGGAATGAGCGGTTGATCAGAGTGATCGTATGAAAGGCCTAACATTCCTAGCAACATAAAGAGGTTCATCTCGCTGATACCGAGTTCGATATGTTGACCAGTAGGACCTTCAGCCCACTTGAGCATCGGATCTTCATTCCAGCGACGCAATTCTTTTGGATGAAATACACCAGTACGGTTGATAAAGCCACCAAGGTTTGTTGAGGTCGCCACATCAGGTGCGGTCGTTACAAGGTATGGACGAATTGCTTCATCGCGACTGACCTCTGTAAGCACGCGGCCAAAGACCTCTTGCGTTGAGATCATGCCGGTGCTCTTTGGATTTGTGGTGGTCGGTATGACAGCTTTGATTTCAGAGTTAGCACTAGCTCGCTTAAGTGCTGCACTTCGAAGAGCCAAAAACTTGCCGGGGGCGGTATCTAGGGCGAAGCCATCCCACTCGTTTTCAAGTGTCAGCCCCATCTTGCCGCGCAGCACATTGATTTGTTCAGTACTCATCTGTGCTGAGTGATTGCGAGGATCTCCTGCCATCGGCAGACCCCAGCCCTTTACTGTGTATGCAAAGACGACGCTTGGGCGATCAGTAACAGCATCACATGCTTCAAATGTTTCAACAAGGCTCTCGATATTGTGCCCACCAAGATCGCTCAGGATCTCAAAGAGCTCAGTATCTGAATACTGCTTGAGGTGTTCTGCCACCCCTGCTGGTGCGCCATCTAGAAAACGGGCACGCAAATCTTCTTGCTTCTGCCCAAAGAGAGATTGATATTGCTCGTTAGGAATGTCATCAAACCATTGCTTAAAGCTCTCGCTACCAGGTAGCGCAAATGCCTTCTTAAGCTTTGAGCCGTATTTAACTTCGGCAACGTGCCAGCCAGCTGCTTCAAATTGTGCACGCCACTGTGCGATACGAATACCCGGAATAACGCGGTCAAGTGATTGACGGTTAAAGTCAACGACCCACATCACATTTCCAACGCCATCGGTTGCAGGATCTGCAACCGCTTCCCAGATATTTCCTTCATCGAGTTCGGCATCACCAATGAGTGCGATAAATCGTGAGTGCGGACGAGCACCAAAGTGCGCATCAACATAGCGACGTGTAACACCAGCAAAGAGCGGAGCAGCAGCTCCAAGGCCGACAGAACCTGTTGAGAAATCGACAATATCTGGATCTTTGGTGCGAGATGGATAGCTCTGTAAGCCACCAGCACTGCGCAACATAGTCAGGTACTTCTTATCAAGATTTCCTAACAAATATTGAATAGAGTGAAAAACTGGCGACGAGTGTGGCTTTACGCTGACTCGATCATGTGGGCTTAAGTGATGCATGTAGAGCGAAGTCAGAATTGAGATCATTGAAGCGCTAGAGGCCTGGTGGCCGCCAACTTTGATTCCTTCATTGTTTTCACGGTCGTGGTTTGCGTAATCAACCATGCGCACCGCAAGCCAGAGCGTGCGCATCTGGATTTCTTCTAGTACTGCAAGTTCTTCCTTAGAGATTTGAGACATTACTTAAATTCCTTGCGTACGGCTAGAACGAGAGCTTCGTAATCTGCGGGGGTGTTATAGAGCTGACCTGATACTCGCATAAAGTATTGATTACATGCGGTGGTGATTGGAACTTCGATTTTATGAACTTCTGCAAATTTACGTTGCAGAGCGATACAGCCATCACGGCCGCCTTCCATCTTATGAAGTGGAATAACGCCGAGTGGAAGCTCTTCTTCACGTAGTTCATCGGTACCGACACCGAGTTCAGCCATGACTAAATCGCGGCCATATCGCATGCGTTGCGTATTTGCTGCGCGCACTCGATGCCACCCAATCTTTTCGTAGAATTCAATAGATGTTGGGGCAGCAAGCCATGGGCTGAGATCAACTGTGCCGAGCATGTCCCATTGCAATGGATACTCTTCGTGATCCTGCCAAGAAACAATCAAGGGACGCATGATTGATTGCCAACGTGGTGCTACGCGATAGACGCCACAACCAAGAGGTGCAGATGCCCACTTATGAAGATTGCCGAACCAGAAATCTGCATCTAACTTATCGAGATCTAGATCAAAATTTCCAGGAGTGTGCGAAGCATCTACTGCAATGGCAATACCGTGTTCGCGACAGAGATCGCTGAGCGCGTGTATCGGAAAAGTACGAGCGGTTGCAGAGGTGACGTGATCTACAACAAAGAGTCGGGTGCGTGGAGTAAAGGATGCTTTTACGATTGCAACGACTTCTTCATCGGTTGCAAGGCGTGGCACAGGAACCTCTACAAGCTTTCCACCGGCAGCCTCAACAGCACGTTGTACCGCATAGATCACAGCGCCGTATTCGTGGTCGAGAACAATTGCCTCATCCCCCGGCTTAAATGGGAAACCCCGCATTGTTGTGCTTGCTGCCTCAGTTGTATTGCGCACCAACGCAATTTGTTCGGGCTTCTGGTTTAAGAAAGCAGCAATCTTGGCACGCGCCGCTTGAACTTCAGGCATCGCTTCACGTGCGAAGAATCTAACTAGGTTGAGCTGTACACGATCTTGGATTGCCCGTTGCGCTTCTTGAACAACTGTTGGCACAGCACCAAAAGAGCCGTGATTACAGTGGCGCACAGTCTCATCAAGTTTCCAGGCAGATTTATATTCTTGAAGATCGAATTCCATCATTAACCCTTCACGATTCCTGCAGTCAGGCCTGAAATCATGAACTTAGACATCGCTGCAAAGATTGCGACCGTTGGGATGATTCCGATCATGACCGCCGCAGCGAGCCCACCCCACTCGATGTAATACGCACCGATAAATGAACGCATTCCTACTGGGAAAGTCTTGTTGCCATCTGAGTCGATAAGAACCATCGCCAAGAAGAGTTCGTTCCAGCATTGCACGAATGCAAAGATGAATGTTGCTGCAATACCAGGAAGAGCCACTGGGAATACAACGCGGAAGAGCGCTGTAAAACGGTTACAACCGTCGATAAGGGCCGCTTCATCAAGTTCTGGCGGGATTCTCTGCAAGAAGCCACGCAACATGATTGTTGCAAAAGGCACCATGCCACCGACATAGCAGAGTGTTAGTCCAATCAAGCTGTTGAGTAAGCCAACCTTGCTTAACAAGAGATAAAGCGGCGCAAGTGCAATCAACGCCGGAATCATCTGTGTCACGAGGAAGACCAACATGATCTGAGACTTGCCCTTGAACTTATAGCGAGCCAGAGCATATGCCCCCATGAGCCCGACGAAAATCACGAAAGCCGCAGCAGCGAGAGAGACGACAAGGCTGTTTCTTAAGTAAGTTGTAAAGTCATATTGGCTAAAGAGTGTTCGATAGCTATCTAGTGTTGAGTTTGACTTTGGATAGTAAATCTTCTGCGTTACTTCTCTAATTGGACGAATAGAGGTAAGGAACATCCAGTAGAGAGGAAATAGAGTAAAAATTAACCAGATTGATAGGACTGCGAACTTTGTTCCTTTTCCGACAGTTTTTAACATGTTATTCGTCCGCACCCTTCTCAAGACGTGTTGCTAAGAGATAGAAGACAGAGAAAACTAGAAGAACAGTGAGAATCAGAAGTCCTAGAGCCGAGCCGCTACCCCAATCTTGATCGTAGGTAATTTTCTGCACCAACCATGAAGAGAGAATGTGGGTCTGCTGATTTGGACCACCGCTAGTCATACCGAAGATGATGTCGGGGAAGTTAGTTATCCAGATAACGCGCAGTAAGACAATCAAAATGAGTGTCTGTCGGATGTAAGGAATGATGACGAGCCTGAGAGTCTTAAACTTTCCGCAACCATCGAGGTCGGCGGCTTCAAGAATCTCTTTCGGGACACCCTGCAACGCAGCAAGAATCATGATGACGAAGAAGGTAACTCCGTACCAAATATTTGCGATGATGACTGCGGCCATTGCCCAGTTGGCATTTGAGAGCCACGGGACCGGTGTTTCAATCAGACCCAACTTGAGCATCATGTCGTTGAGCACACCTAAGTTGTCGTCGAACATCCATTTCCAGACGAGTCCCATGAGAAAGCCCGAAAGCGCCCATGGGATAAAGATGAGACCTTGATAAATGCCAGAGAAGCGGAACTTGGTGCGCAGGTAGAGCGCGAGACCGAAGCCAATAGTAAATTGGAAGAAGAGCGAGACAACGACCCAGATAATTGAG
>JBIKSV010000084.1:0-5295 GCA_044348425.1 Candidatus Planktophila sp.
GCATCACTGCGATGTTGCCATCTGAAAACGCCTCAATCGTCTCTGACTTGTTGCGTAAGCGTTTTGGTCTACCGCTCTGGCAATTTACTGTCTCTGCCACTGATGCTAACCGCCACGTAATCCGCTATTCACGCATGATTACTGGGCGCGACAAGATTGTTGTTATCGACCGTTGCTATCACGGTTCAGTTGATGAAACATTTGCCACTCTCGATGATGCTGGATTTACCGTAAAGCGCGAAGGAAATATCGGCGCACCTGTTGATCTGGATGTGACTACACGCGTTGTTGAATTCAATGACTTGCCAGCAATGGATGCAGCGCTTGCTAAAGGTGATGTTGCTGCAATCTTGATGGAACCGGCAATGACCAATATCGGAATCGTGCTTCCAGAGCCTGGTTACTTAAAGGGCGTAGAAGATTTGTGTAAGAAGTACGGCACGCTTTTGATTATCGATGAGACCCACACAATCTCTGTCGGTGCTGGTGGAATGACAGCGCAGCTCGGCCTTAAGCCTGACTTCTTTACAATCGGGAAAGCACTTGCTGCAGGTATCCCCGTTGGGACATTTGGAATGACTCAAGCAGTTGCCGGTGCCATCAAGGCACGAGTTGAAATCGAAAAGATTGATACCGGTGGAATCGGTGGCACCTTAGCCGGCAATATTTTGGCACTCGCTGCAATGCGCGCAACCTTGACTGATGTTTTAACGGAGGCCAACTTTGCAAAGATGGTGGCACTCGGTGATCGCTGGTCAGATGGCGTAGATGCTGCAATTAAAGAGTTTGATCTCGATTGGCACTGCAATCGCTTAGGCGCACGTGGTGAGTACATCTTTAAGGGCAAGGCACCGCGCACCGGCAAAGAGGCAGCAGATTCTGGCGACTTTGCACTCGAGCAGTACATTCACTTGCGTCTGCTTAACGATGGATTCTTACTTACGCCATTTCACAATATGGCGTTGATGTGTCCTGATACGACTCAAGAAGATGTTGATGCCCACACTGCAGCTTTTCGTGCGATGTGCGCTGATCTTGTTGGCTAATTACGGAGTTAAGAGAAGAACTAGAAGGTTAATCCAGAAAAACTCGCTTCACAGCCTCTAAATAACCATAGCCATATAGATCATCAGGCTGTAAATAGCTTGTCTCCGTCCACTCGTTCCAACTATTGAGAGTGATGAGAGGGGCTTGATTCGGATGTTTATCTACATAATCTTTAGCAGCGCGAAGGGCAATCTCAATGTTTTCAGGAGTTGCATTCTTTACGACCGCCCCGCGGACCGGATCTTCAGGCGTGTATTTGATGTATCGAGGTGTGTTATCCCAACCCATTGAGACATGTGGAAAATAAGGAAGAGGTGATTCCTGCGGAAGTTTCTCCCACTCTTTCTCAACATCTTTGAAAATAGTCGAATACTCTCTGTTCATATCTTGGAAATGTACAAACTGGTAATGCGTGTAGCTCTCAAAACCCAACTTTTCCAGAATCTCACCGAAAGGCATCTCTATATTTTTGCCTTCGAAATTAACTTTAAATGATCGACTATCCCAACGACACATCTGAAAATGGACACCGTTGAGCGAATTCTTTTTAGCCTCATTATCAAACCACTTAACACCTTCGATTGCCTCTTCCAGAGTTTTAAATCCGTCGAGGAAAATCCCAAGGTCGTAAATCATTAAGACAGGTTTGCCGTCAATCTGGTAATACTCAGGGAGCAAGAAATACTTCTCAATCATCCGACGAGCAAGAATTCGATACTCCTCTACAGGTACCCGTCCTTGCCAGATTATGTTGTCTTCATGATTCGAAATTCTGCGATCCCATAAATGCGTCACATCATGCTGTGCCCACATGAGAAAGAACTTCATTTTGTTTCTATTCTTCGCACCTAAGAATCCATCGTTTAGACAATTCTCTAAAAACGGTCTTCCGTCGTACCAGTACCAATCGTAGATAAAGACGTTAACACCATGTTTTACTGCCTCTTCAATTTGCATCTCCATCACAGCAGGGTCAGCTTCGTTGACATAACCCCAGAGCGGCTTACGAGGCCATGTATGACCTTCGAATTTAGCTGTAGCAAGCTTCACGGTCTGCCATTCACCTATACCGTCAGGCCAGAACATTCTTGTTCTTGGTTCGTCACCTGTATATGAAGGCCAAATATAAGCCGCTACGTCGTATTTCATTTTTCGTGCCTTTCGATAATGGATTGGTCAATCATTTGACCGCTCCTGCTGATAGTCCTCTTTCAAAGTTCTTTTGAAATACTAAGTAGAGAATTAAGGTAGGTAAGCTAATCATAATCAATGCCGCAAATATTTTTGGGTAATCCGAAATGTAAATACTTGAAAAATACTGGGGTACTTGAGCCACAGTTTGTTTTGTTGGATCTTGTATGAATAGCACGGGTAAGAAAAATTCATTCCAAGATGCCAGAAACGTCCAGATTATAATTACAGAAGAAATCGGCTTTGAAAGTGGGAGAATTATTTTGATGAAGACTTGAAGCTTATTGCAGCCATCGATTTCTGCTGCTTCTACTATTTCGTTTTGAATTGAATCCATGTAGTTCTTAGCCAGCAAAAGATTGAACGGTATTGCACCTGCAGCAAGCGGAATAATTACCGCCCAATATGTATTAAAAGCACCTAGTTTTGCCACCATGATAAAGAGCGGAACAACCAGAGCAATTCCCGGCAGAACCAAACCGCCGAGAAGCAAAATGAATAACGTCGAGCGTCCCCTAAAGTTGATTTTAGAGAATGCATATGCGCTAAGCATTGTGGCGATAAAGGTAATAAGAACTGTGAAAAACGCTATGTACAAGCTATTTGCAGCAAATTGGAAGAATGGGCTCTTAAGAAAGACTGCTTTGTAATTAAGGATAAACCCTTCACCTTGCGCTGATCTGGCTATAACGGAGATTAACGGGAAGACAAAAGGAATTACAAAGGCAACCATCACAGCATTTTGAAGAATTCGCTTCTTTTTGGAGATTCGCGCAGACATCACATATCCCTTTTTCGTGAATTCCGAAGCAAAACCACGGTAAATGCAATTGAAAGTATGCATAGAAGTACGGAGAGAGTCGACCCGTATCCAAATTTAAATCTTGCCACTGTTTGATCGAAAATGTATGTCGTAAGGAATTCAGTACTTCCTGCAGGTCCTCCTCCGGTAACTAAGAATGGTAATTCGAATGTCTTCATTGATCCAATAAAACCCATGATTATCAGAGTCAGATGGGTACCCTTTAATTGGGGTGCAATTATTTTTGTAATTACTTGTCTATAGTTTGCACCATCTATTTCTGCCGCCTCAAGAGTTTCTTGGTCTAACTGTGATAGTGCGGCTTGGTAAAGGATGAAACTAAAACTTGTCCATTGCCAGATATTGATAATTACCAGGCTAAACAACGCAACTCTTGGGTCAGCGAGCCACTCCTGTTGAAGAAACCCCAAGCCAATAAATCTGAGAAAAGAATTTATTTCTCCGTCCGGTGACATAAGTTGTCGGAAAGAGATGGCTGTTACTGCTGGAGAAATGATTACAGGTAGAAAAATAAAAGTTTTATGAATGTTTCTTGCAATTATTGTGTCACCGCTAAGCATGACTGCAGCGAAAAAGCCAAGGATCATTTGGATTAAAACTGTTAGAAATCCAAATACAAGGATGTGCCTAAGGGCCATGTAAACAATTGGATCTTGGGCCATTTTCTCAAAATTGGCGAACCCAATACTTGTCGAGGGGCTTCGAATATCTGACCATTCGCGTGTAGAGCCCCAAAAAGTGTAGGCGATACCGAAATAGACAATAACACCAACCAAAATAAGGGAAGGAGAAATGAAGATTAGTCCTATCCCATTCTGATTGCGCTTCATCGTCTTCTTCCCATTAAAAGAGTGGATCTAGTAGGGAGCCCGTTTACAATCGGGCCGAGCTCCCTACTAGATTTGCTACTACAGGCCGTACGCTAGATTGATAGCTTTCTGAACTGCAGCTGCAGCAGCAGATGCTGATTGCGTTCCTGCGGCAACCGCCGAAAGGGCATCAGCTAGGGCTTTTTGAACGTCAGCGTTTGGAATCTCACGCTGGCCGATCATGTTGGCTAGAGCCTTAGCTTGCATTGTGATAACAGCCTTTTGGCTCGATGACAAGAAGTCACTTGTGTCGATTGGAACATTGATATTAGCTGGCTGATTACCCTGACCACCCATGATCTTCTGACCCTCACCGATTGTCAAGAACTCAATCCATTTCCATGCAGCTTCCTTATTCTTGGAAGAGCTAGACATCGCCCAACCGAGATCTGGCCCACCAAAGAGCGCTCCAGTCTTAGCATTTGCAACTAATCCTGGCATTGGCACTGCCATGTGAACGAATTTACCCGCATTTGTGCCCGCATAAGTTTTTGCATTGAGAGCTGCACTTGTTTTGGTCATCTGTGGGTTTTGCCAGCTACCGAGGAAAATCATTGCTGATTGACCCTTCATATATGAATCGTAGGCATCCATGTATTGCGGAGTTCCCAAAGAGCCCTTCTGCACCAGACCTGTTGTGAAGAGAGACTGCCAAGTAGAGAATGCCTTAACGTAAGTAGGAGTATTGAACTTCTTCTCTCCCTTAATAGCCTTGTAAAAATCACCAGGAGCAAGCTGGTTTGAGATTGCCTGGAACATATCGAGATTGACCCAAGCATCTTTTGCGCCATGAATAAAGCAATTGATCTTTACAGCCTTAAACTTTGCGCAAGCCGCCTTAAATGAAGCCAAATCTGTTGGCACTGCAACTTTGTTCTTATCAAAGAGGGTCTTGTTGTACCAGAGGAGACCAGCAGCGCTGATGTACCAAGGTGCAGCCACCTGCTTGCCACCGGATACGAGCTGATTAGCTCCAATCATCTTCTTCTTCCAAGTTGCGCCAAGAGCTGACTTGCTCATATAACTTGTTAAGTTCTCCGCTGAACTCGCATATTGGTCAGTGAGCGGTCCGACTTGAACGCCAAAGACGTCTGGGCCTTCACCTGTAGTAACAGCGAGTCGCAAAGCGTTCTTATACGCCTCGTAATCCAGATTACGCAGAACAATCTTTATATCTGGATTAGCCGCTTCAAAAGCCTTCATGTACGGATTGTTATCTGGTGGACCACCTGCATTCCAGGCCCACCAATTCACAACAGTCGGTTCAGCCGAAGCTGATGGGGACGTTGCCACTATTAGTGATAAGGGCAGCAAAATAGCTGTCAGTATCACCTTGAATCGCGAGCGGCTAGCCGCCCTTTTTTG
>JBIKSV010000085.1:0-5289 GCA_044348425.1 Candidatus Planktophila sp.
CCGGTGGCCGCTATGTTCATGTTATCGCTGATGGCGCAGTCGGTCGTTCTGGTGATATCGCGAAGGCAATTGCCTGTGGCGCCGATGCAGTCATGATGGGATCAGCACTTGCCAAAGCAGTTGAATCGCCAGGACTTGGTTGGCATTGGGGTTCTGAGGCATACCATCCTGAACTTCCACGCGGTCGTCGCTTTAATGTGGGAACAGTTGGAAGCCTCGAAGAAATTTTGGTTGGTCCATCGCATTCATCTGAAGGCGATATGAACCTCTTCGGTGCACTTCGCCGCGCAATGGCAACATGTGGTTACTCTGATGTGAAGTCATTCCAGCGTGTAGATGTCGTAATGCACAGTGGAAAATAACGCGATGCACAGTAGTTCCCCTCACGGAGTACTAGTCGTTGATTTCGGTGCGCAGTATGCACAGTTGATTGCGCGGCGTGTTCGCGAGGCACATGTTTTCTCAGAGATAGTTCCATCATCGATTACCGCGGCTGAAGTATCTGCCAAGAATCCTGAAGCAATCATTCTCTCGGGTGGTCCTTCTTCGGTATATGCAGATCATGCCCCCAAAGTTGATCCAGCGATCTTTGAACTCGGCCTCCCAATTTTTGGAATCTGTTACGGATTTCAAACAATGGCTGCAGCACTTGCTGGTTCTGTAGCGCAAACAGGTAAATCAGAATTCGGCCGTACGCCTCTAGCAGTAAAGCCCGGCAGTAAGTTGTTTGCTGGCTTGCCTGCATCACAATCTGTTTGGATGTCACATGGTGACGCTGTCTCTGAAGCACCAGCAGGATTTAGCATCTCTGCATCAACTACCGATACCCCAATTGCTGCATTTGAAGATGCCAGCGGCAAGATAGCTGGAGTTCAGTTCCATCCAGAAGTTCTCCATTCAGAACACGGCCAAGCGATTCTCAACAACTGGCTAATCAATATTGCCCAATGCAAACCGACCTGGACGACGGCCAATATTGCCGAAGAAGAAGTTTTAAAAGCTAAAGCAATTATTGGCAACAAGCGCGTCATCTGTGGTCTCTCAGGTGGAGTCGATTCTGCTGTAGCTGCAGCGCTGATCCAACGTGCTGTTGGCAATCAGCTGACCTGCGTCTTTGTCGATCATGGTTTATTGCGCAGTGGCGAATCCGAACAAGTGCAACGTGACTTTGTGGCTTCAACTGGCGTAAAGCTCGTTGTAGTGGACGCGGTAGAGCAATTCTTATCAGCACTTGCAGGCGTTACGGACCCTGAAGAGAAGCGCAAAATTATTGGTCGCGAATTCATTCGCTCCTTTGAAAAAGCAGCTCGCGATATTGCAGCCGGCGGCGAAGTCGAATTCTTGGTACAGGGCACTTTGTATCCAGATGTTGTTGAATCCGGTGGCGGCACAGGAACAGCCAACATCAAATCTCACCACAATGTCGGTGGCTTGCCCGATGACCTACAGTTTAAATTGGTAGAGCCGCTACGCACTTTATTTAAAGATGAGGTTCGCCAAGTTGGTCTCGAACTCGGACTTCCAGCAGAGATTGTTTGGCGCCAACCATTTCCTGGTCCAGGGCTAGCAATCCGCATTATTGGTGAGGTAACCCGTGATCGCTTAGAAATTTTGCGAGAGGCAGATGTCATCGCGCGCGCCGAACTCAGCGCTGCTGGCCTCGATCGAGATATTTGGCAGTGCCCAGTTGTTTTACTAGCCGATGTCCGCAGCGTCGGCGTTCAGGGCGATGGCCGAACATACGGTCATCCAATCGTGCTTCGCCCTGTCTCATCTGAAGATGCGATGACTGCAGATTGGTCACGAGTTCCCTATGATGTGCTCGAGAAAATCTCTACGCGAATTACCAACGAAGTTCGCGAGGTAAATAGAGTTGTTTTAGATGTGACTAGTAAGCCGCCTGGCACCATTGAGTGGGAATGACGAACAGGAATAGAAATACCATGAAGAAGATGTTTGCAATAGCTGGTTCATTTGCGCTACTCATTTCAACAGCTCCAGCAACCCAAGCGAACGAGCGCCCTCTGACTATTGCAGAATGCAAAAAAACTACCGCAGTACCTCGCGCGCTTACTGTCGTAAAGCAGCCAAAGAGCCCAGCAAAACAATTACCAAAGAGATTAACTTTAAATACTAACTGCGGCGAGATTGTGATTGCGCTTAATCCAAAGGCTCCGCAGACAATTACAAATATGAGCGCATTAGCAAACGGTAAGTATTTTGATAATTCGCTTTGCCACAGACTTACTACTGCAGGCATTTTTGTATTGCAATGCGGTGATCCCACTTACGAGGGTGGCGGTAATCCTCCCAAGTGGACTGCCTATAAAGATGAGAATCTTCCTAAGGCAGGCCTGAACAACTATCCAGCAGGAACAGTTGCAATGGCAAACCCAGCTCGCCCTAACGCCAATGGCTCACAATTCTTCTTGGTTTATCAAGATACACAACTGGGGCCGAACTACACGATTTGGGGAAAGGTCATCAAAGGTTTAGGCACAATCAAGAAAATTGGTGAAATTGGTGCTCTGCAATGGGATGGAGATCGACCAATCTATGCACCTGATGGTGATGGCGAACCGATTCAGCGAGTTGCAATCCTCAAAGCAACTGCAAGGTAGCGGCAACTGCAAAGTAGCTATCTCTTACTGGGTGTTTACGATCTTAAATGCCTCAGCGATTCGACCTTCTGGTAACTCGCCAGCGCCAGCGTTACGTTGACCCCATTCGCGCAGTAACTCTTCGAGATTTTCCATATGGCCAGTCTGTGAAGCATGTTCACGTAAAGCAGCCATCTTAAAATGAAAAGTGTCGGTGATATCTACATAGTGATCAGGATGTGAATGCCCCTGCATCCATACCTCTTGCACCTTCCACGGCTTCAATCCCTCTTTCTCAAGGAGATCGGTGAAAGCAAATGGATTACGAGCATCTGGATAAACCGCCTGGATTGTTGCTTCACCAGCAGCTAAGTGATCTGGGTGGCTTGCACCGATGCGATCCCAATTGCGCTCTGGTGATTGGCAGATGATTCGATCTGGTTGTACGCGACGAATCTGGCGAACAATATCTTTACGAAGAGCAATCGTTGGCTCGAGATGGCCATCTACGTAGTTCAAGAAGGTCACATCGCTAATGCCGAGAGCGGCACATGCTGCGCGTTGTTCACGCTGGCGAACTGCTGGCATCTCCTCTTTGGTATAGCCAGATTCTTCGCCCCCTTGATCGCCATTTGTGCAGAGGACATAGCTAACGGAGATTCCCTTTTGAACCCACTGCGCGATAGTTCCGGAAGCGCCAAAGTCCGAATCATCGGGGTGGGCATTTACAACGAGGACTCGCTTGATTTCAGAATCTGCTATCGGCTCCATAAGGGTCAAGCCTAATAGACTCCGCGCCATGCCTCCTACCGACCCTGATGATGAGTTGTTGGCTGGACTCAATCCGCAGCAACAAGAGGCGGTCGCGTTTTCAGGTGCACCACTTCTTGTTGTAGCTGGTGCTGGCTCAGGTAAAACGCGCGTCCTGACTCGACGAATCGCCTATTTGATGGCCCGCCGGTGTGTAAAGCCATATGAGATTTTGGCGATTACATTTACTAACAAGGCTGCTGGCGAGATGAAAGAGCGCGTCACTGAACTTGTAGGTCCGATCGCAAAATCAATGTGGGTATCAACATTCCACTCAGCTTGTGTTCGATTGTTACGCCAAGAGGTAGAGCGACTCGGTTACAGCTCATCTTTCTCAATTTATGACTCTGCTGATTCGCAGAAGTTGATTCAGAAAGTCTGCGAGACACTCAATTTAGATTCTAAGCGCTATCCACCTCGCCAATTTCAAAATGCAATCTCAAATGCAAAAAATGAGTTGCAGACCCCATATGAATTCTTAAGTAAGGCAACCAATCAATACGACACCATCACGGCTGATGTTTACACCATGTACGAAAAGCGCCTTAAGCAGGCCAACGCCATGGATTTTGATGATCTGATTATGAAGACTGTTGAAGTCTTGCAAAAGTTCCCTGAAGCGAAAGCGCGCTTTCGCTCACGCTTTCGTCACATCTTGGTGGATGAGTACCAAGATACAAACCATGCCCAGTACCAGCTGGTGAAAGAGCTCACCGGCGATGAGACCGATGGCTTTCCAATAGCAGAACTCTGTGTCGTGGGAGATGCCGACCAATCAATCTACGGATTCCGTGGAGCGACTATTCGTAATATCTTGCAATTTGAGGTTGATTACCCGAATGCCAAGACAGTTCTGCTTGAACAGAACTATCGCTCAACTCAGAACATCCTCTCTGCTGCAAATGCTGTTATTTCTCAGAACGAATCACGGAAAGAGAAGAATCTCTGGTCAGACTCAGGATCAGGTGCGCCACTCATTGGGTATGTGGCTGAATCTGAATACGACGAAGCAGAATTCGTAAAGGATGAAATTCGCGCACTCCAAAACAGAGATGAATCTCAGCCGGGTGATACCGCAATCTTCTACCGAACAAATGCCCAGTCTCGCGTCTTTGAAGAAGTCTTTATGCGCGCTGCGATTCCATACAAGGTTGTCGGTGGTTTGCGATTCTACGAGCGCAAGGAAGTCAAAGACATTCTGGCATACCTGCGAGTGCTTGCTAATCCCACTGATGAGGTATCTCTACGTCGAATCATCAATTTACCCAAGCGAGGCATTGGTGATCGCGCAATTGAAGAAGTTGATGCCTTTGCTCTTGCCCAAGGAATTTCATTCTGGGATGCGCTCCTACGAGTACGCGAAGCAACTGGGGTACCCAATAAGGCTTCTCAATCCATCACTGAATTTACTGCGATGATTTCAGCGCTAGCTGTCTTGGTAGAGATCAATACAAAACCATCCACAATTATTGAGGCAGCGCTAGAGCAATCAGGTTTGATGAAAGAACTCGCCAATAGTTCAGATCCGCAAGATGAAGTTCGCATCGAAAACTTGCAAGAACTTGTCTCAGCATCCATCGAGTATGAAGAACGCTCTTTTGAGGAACTGGGCGAAGATGAAGTTATTTCACTCGGCGGTTTTCTCGAGAAAGTTTCGCTCGTGGCTGATGCGGATGAAATACCCGATGGAGAAGATCACGGGGGAGTTGCAACTTTGATGACTCTTCATACTGCAAAGGGTCTTGAGTTTCCAACAGTATTTCTTACCGGCATGGAGGATGGAATCTTTCCGCATGCCCGCACCTTTGATGATCCGAAAGAGATTGAAGAAGAACGTCGCTTGGCCTATGTTGGTTTAACTCGTGCAGAGAAGCGCCTC
>JBIKSV010000086.1:0-5258 GCA_044348425.1 Candidatus Planktophila sp.
TTGGAGTGAGGACTGGAACTTGAATAATTTTTCGCTTACGTAGTCCAGAAATTGCAGCAAAGCTCTGCATCATTTTTGCGTAGGTCACAACTTCTGGTCCACCGATATCGCGGACTTCGTTAACTGGGTTTTTCAGATTTGCACATGCTCGCAAATAATGGAGCACATCACGGATCGCAATAGGTTGAGTGCGGTTGGATACCCATTTAGGAGTAGTCATAATCGGCAATCGGTGCGTTAAGTGGCGCAACATCTCAAAAGATGCTGACCCTGAACCAATAATGATTCCTGCCCGAAGTTCAAGTACCGGCGTTGATCCTGTTGCTAGTTGCGCACCAGTATTCATACGTGAAGTTAAGTGGCGGCTACGATTTTCATCGTTTGCGATTCCACCTAAATAAATAATTTGAGTAATTTTTGCGCGGTCGGCAGCTTGCGCAAAACCTAATGCCATTGCTGCTTCGATATCGCCAAAATCGGTTGCCACATTGATCGAATGTAGAAGGTAGTAAGCGGTATGAACTCCAGCGAGCGCGCGATCTAAGTCTTCGCCATTACTAGCATTACCCTCGACGATATCCACAAAGGCTGCCCAGCTTTGACCCTGAATCTTCTTGGCATCACGGACTAAGACGCGGACTCGCTTGCCATCATTGAGTAAGTCGCGGACCAAACGCCCGCCAACATATCCAGATGCTCCAGTGACAAGGTAGAGGGGCTCTCGATTCTCATGATTCATAGCCGAGAGCCTAGACTGGACCAATGAGCACTTCTACTCGAACCACCGCTGCTAAGCCGCGCGTTGTAATTTTGGGCGCAGGCTTTGGCGGATTAACCGCGGCGCGCGCTTTGGCAGGTAAGGCCGAGGTCACTGTTGTTGATCGCCATAACTTTCAAACATTTTTACCACTTCTTTATCAAGTTTCAACCGCTGGATTAGCGGCAGACCACGTTGTGCATCCTGTTCGCGGAGCGCTTCGCAATACTGATGTGAAGTTCAGAATGGGAACTCCCATCACCATTGATCATAAGAATAAGAACATAAAGTTGGATTCATCTGAAATTCTCGAATTTGATCACTTGATCGTTGCCATGGGTTCTTCAACGGCAGATTTCGGTGTCCCCGGCGTAGCTGAGCACGGTCTCGGCATGAAGAATGTCCACGAGGCAATCACAATTCGGGCAGAGGTCATGCGCCGTTTTGAAGATCTCTGTCGCTTTGAAGATGACACTCGTCTCTCTATCGCAGTTGTCGGTGGCGGACCAACAGGTGTGGAGATGGCTGGCGCGCTAGCCGAACTCAAGCGCGGGCCGTTACATAACGATATGGCGCACGCTGCTGATCACATTGATATTTATTTGATTGAAGCCGGCAATCGCATCTTGCCTATGTTTGCACAATCTTTATCTGATCGCGCAACAAGTGATCTGATCAAGCTGGGCGTTATCGTTAAAACAAATGCAGCGGTACGCGAAGTTAAATCACGTCAGATTATTTTAAAAGAGGGCGATCCGATTCCGGCAGAAGTAACCGTCTGGGCGGCTGGTGTAAAAGGCGAACCAACTGCAGGTGCACTTGGTCTACCAATTAATGGAACAAGAGTCTCTGTCGAGCAAACTTTGCAGGTAGAAAATTATCCGCATATTTGGGCAATCGGTGATATCTCTGGTGCAAAAGGAAAAGATGGTCGTTTCTTACCGATGGTCGCACCTGTTGCACTGCAGCAAGGAAGATTTGTTGCCAAGCAGATTCTCAATCTCGTTGCGGGTAAGGCTCTTACTGACTTTAAATATCGTGATAAAGGTTCAATGGCAACAATCGGTCGAAACAAAGCGATTGTTCAAGTAAAGGGCTTTAAATTAGCAGGGGTTTTAGCTTGGTTTGCTTGGTTATTCCTCCACCTCTTCTATCTCTTAGGTGGGCGCAATAAAGTCGGAACAGTTGCTGACTGGACCTGGAACTACCTCACCTTTGACCGCGGTAATCGCCACATCATGGACACCATGTAACTAATGGGACGTTATATCGATCTGCGCGGACATCAAGTTTATGTATTTGAATGGCCCCAGCAAGGCGAACCCGTTCTTCTGCTCCACGGTGGTTTAAGCCAGACAGATCATTGGGATTACACCGTTTTGCCTGCAGTTGAAGATAAGTTTCATGTCTACGGTTATGACCGTACAGGCCATGGCTACACCGGCGATCAACCTGGCAGCATGCACTTTGAATTTCAATATCAGGAAGCAATCGCTTTTATTGAAGATGTAATCAAAGCGCCAACACATTTAGTCGGTCATAGTGATGGCGCGATAATCGCGCTTATGGTTGCGATGCGCAGACCCGATCTTGTGAAATCAGTTATCTCCTTCGGTGGCAATTTTCATCACGAGGCCACCTTGCCAATGCCCCCATGGGATGGAACCGTTTCGGATGAGGATCGCGAAGAGTACGAGCGCACCTCACCCGATGCTCCAGAAACCATGAAAGAGAAGATTGCCAAGATGTTCTCAATATGGAAGTCAGAACCTGAATTTAGGGTTGCTGATATCTCTAAAATTAACTGTCCCGTTTTGGTAATTGTTGGCGATGATGATGTGATTTCTCATCATCACTCAATCGAACTATTTGAATCTCTGCCACAAGGGCAATTAGCAGTAATTCCGGGGACATCTCATCTTGCCCATAAAGAGAAGCCTGCTATCTTCCAATTGTTTATTCGCGAATTTCTCAATGATCTCTCTTATCCGCAGACAAAAATGCCGATACGCAGAAAACCGCTGAGTTAATTAACAATCAATCGGAGTAATCGATCCCGTCTTTACATCATAAATCGCGCCACCTACAGATACTCCTGTGTTAAGCAATGGATAAGAACGAACTCGATTTACATCTTTTGAAAGCTCGCCTAGCTGATCATTAGTTGTACGGAATTCGAGACTTGAGGTATTCACTCCAAATTGCTGATCAATCTGTGCATGAATCTCTTCTTCAGTATTTTCAGCCATGCGGCATTGGGTGTGCGGCATAATCAGAATTCTATTTACGCCTAATAAATATGTTGCTAGAACAAGGGTACGGAGAACATCTTCGGTCACTCGGGCGCCAGCGTTTCGCAAAATCTTGGCATCACCAGAGCGCATGCCAACGACTGAGAGCGGATTAATCCGAGAATCCATACACGTGACAATTGCGAGGCCTTTTTGTGCAACACCTGTGAGTTCAGAGTATTTAAACTCTTTTATATATTGCGCATTGGCATCAGTCAGATCTTTAAATTCATCTGCTGGAAAGGACATACGAGGAGTCTAGCAAGTTACGTTTTGAAAAGAATGGAGCCCCCTATCCGATTTGAACGGATGACCTGCTCATTACAAGTGAGCTGCTCTACCACTGAGCTAAGGAGGCGTACTGATTTAGAACGGCGTAATTATGGCATTTAATGGCGATTTCGGAAAATCGCAGATTAGGGGCGGTTTTAAAGGTGATTTTCTGGCTATCTGCCGAAAAAATTTATGTCTTCGCAACCTTGCATGGCAAGATTATCGGCATGCTACCTAACTATTGGACAAGCCCAGAGACGACCGCAATCAACCGTCTACCGATGCTCAACATCGAGCACTACGAGAAACTCTCACTCGATGGAACATGGCGTTTTCAATTGTTGCGCAAACCCACTGACTCGATCCGCAAGCGTTGGGCAAAGATTTCGGTTCCGGGACTTTGGACAATGCAACCTGAGAGCGATGTTTTTTTCGATAAACCAATTTACACAAACACACAGATGCCATTTGAAGAGACTCCTCCTTTTGTTCCGGAGCAGAACCCAACTGGAATCTATGAGCGCGACTTTGAGATTCCTGGCTCTTGGGAGAATAAGCGAATTGTTCTTCATCTTGGTGGCTTTGAATCTGTAGCTTTAATCTGGGTTAATGGCGATGTCGTTGGTATGTCAAAAGATTCTCGCCTTGCTGCAGAGTTTGATATTACAAAGTTCATTAAGGGTGGAAAGAACACACTTCGAATCGATGTCACAAAATGGTCAGATGCCACATTTATTGAAGACCAAGATCAGTGGTGGCACGGTGGTATTACTCGCTCTGTAAAGCTATATGCCACAAATGATGTCTTCATCGAACGCCTATACACAACAGGCGGATTAACTAGCGATTACAAGAGCGGGACCCTCAAGGTTGAGGCCTTTATCGGTTCTGTAAAAAATAAATCTACTAACGGCTACACCTTGCGCGCACATGTTGAAGAGTTTGCTATGGCTAAGAACTCAATCATGAGCGGAACCGTGGTGCACACCGCAGCCCCAATCTGGACACAGATGCCAGAAGAGCTTCGCAACGCCAGCCGTGATTACTTTCAGGGCAAATATTGGAATGGCGATATGCCAAAACCTCTCGTTGAAGCGCTTCGTAAAGTTGAGCCACCAACACCGGGTCGCATTGTGCTTGAGAATCTTTTCCCTAAGGTTTCTCCTTGGTCTGCTGAAAACCCAGTGCTCTACACCCTTAATCTCGAACTGCTGGACCCGCAAGGAAATGTTGTTCAAATTTCTAGCCAGAAGATTGGCTTCCGTGATGTGAAAGTTAAGGGCCGAGAGTTCTTAGTTAATGGCCAACCCGTAATGTTCTACGGAGTTAATCGCCATGACTTCAACAAGAACACTGGTCGCGCCTTAACACGCGAAGATATGCGCCAGGATCTCCTTGAGATGAAGCGTTGGAACTTCAATGCAGTTCGTACATCGCACTATCCAAACGATGCTGCTTTCTACGACCTCACAGATGAGCTCGGCTTCTATGTAATTGATGAAGCAAATATCGAATCCCATGCCTTCTATGACTCTGTCTGCAACGACCCAAGATACCTCGGTGCATTTGTAGAACGCGTAGGACGAATGATTGAACGCGATATTCATCATCCATCAGTTGTGATGTGGTCACTCGGCAATGAATCTGGCAAGGGACTCAACCACGAAGCTGCTGCTGCATATGCACGCTCCTTTGATTCATCTCGCCCACTTCACTATGAAGGCGCCATCCGTGGCGATTGGCGTGGAGGTCACTCACTAACAGATGTGATTGCTCCGATGTATCCATCAATTGCCGCAATCGCGAACTATGCTAAATCTGGAAAACAAGATCGCCCATTGATTATGTGTGAATACAGCCATGCAATGGGTAATTCAAATGGAACACTTGCTGAGTACTGGGAGGTCATTGAAAAGACTCCTGGCCTACAAGGTGGA
>JBIKSV010000087.1:0-5215 GCA_044348425.1 Candidatus Planktophila sp.
TCCTTGACCGCTTAATTCACAGTAAATTTTCGCTCCGCGCGCCTTGGCATGCTCGTACTCTTCAAGAATTAATACTCCGCCGCCTTCACCTAAAACAAAACCATCGCGATCAGCATCATATGGTCGTGACGCTTTTGCGGGGTCATCATTGCGAGTAGAGAGAGCCTTCATTGTCGCAAAGCCCGCCATTGGTAATTGATGGATGGCAGCTTCGACTCCGCCACTTACGACAATATCTGCGCGGTTGTTGCGAATCATTTCAAGGGCATAACCAATTGCTTCAGCACCTGATGCACATGCCGATACTGGCGTGTGCACACCAGCTCTTGCTTGAAGCTCAAGCCCAACGTGAGCAGCAGGCCCGTTTGGCATCAACATCGGTACGGTGTACGGGCTGACCGAGCGAGCACCTTTTTCTTTCAAGATATCAAATTGATCGAGCAAGGTGATGACGCCACCGATACCAGAAGCGATAACAACACCAAGTCGCTCTTTATCTATCTCATCAGGAGCGCCCGCATCTTTCCAGGCTTCACGTGATGCAATCAGAGCAAATTGTTCTGACCTATCGAGCTTGCGCATCTCGACGCGCTCCATTTGATCTGCCGGTTCTGTAGCAACACGGGCAGCAAAGTGGACAGGAAGAAGCTCTCGCCAATCCTCGGTGAGAAGTCGTACCCCACTCTGGCCAGCGAGCATCGCTTTCCAGGTTGATTCGACATCTCCACCAAGGGGAGTGGTAGCACCGAGTCCGGTGACTACTACACGACGTTGTGACATTTATTTCCTAGCTTAGAAAGATATTACTTCGCAGCTTCGACGATGAAGTTAACAGCATCTCCAACTGTGGCAAGCTCAGTTACTTTCTCATCAGGAATCTTCACGCCAAAGCGGTTTTCGCACTCGACGACTACCTCAACCATGGAGAGTGAATCTACTTCGAGATCTTCAGTGAAGTTCTTTCCAAGTTCGATAGATGCTGCGGGAATGCCAGCAATCTCTTCAACAATCTCTTTGATTCCTGCTAGTACATCTGCCTCTGTGAGAGCCATTACTTTTTCCTCTTTCATTAATTACTGAATCGTTTTTCAAACGTTACTGAACTTTCTTGAACATGGAAGCATTCTCTCGGAAAGGAGCCGTTACTTCCTAGTATCACATGGCACTTCGTCGATATTTTTATGGTTTAGACGGAAGTTTTACGACCTGGCCTGCATAGACCAGACCCGCTCCATATCCAATAATGAGCGCGAGCTTGCCATGAAGTTCGGGATGCTGATCGAGGAGTGCATCCATCGCAAGCGGAATAGATGCAGCAGATGTATTTCCGTTAACGCGCACATCATCGGCGATGATGACGCTCTCAGGAATGTTCATCTCTTTAGCCATAGTTTCAATAATACGAATATTTGCCTGGTGTGGAATAAATGCATCGATATCGTTGACTGTTAATCCCGCAGATTCAAGTGCCTTAAGAGCCGCCTTACTCATCGAAAATACTGCCCATCTGAAAACCTTCTGTCCCTCTTGCGAGATATTTGGCCAAGCGATGCCAGCTTTAGTCAGCTGGCTCTCGTTATCGCGCACATCTATCCACGATGGATTCATCAAGATTGCATCGCGACTATCCGCATCTGATCCCCACTCGACTGGGCCGATTCCCGCCTCGTCGGATTCACCAATAACCACCGCGCCGGCACCATCTGCAAAGATAAACGCAGTTGCTCTATCGGCTGGGTCAGTGAAGTCTGAGATCTTTTCAGCACCAATAACGAGAACCTTCTTTGATGTGCCAGCTTTAATAAAATCATGAGCCATAGAGACTGCGTAACAAAATCCAGCACAGGCCGCATTGATATCAAAAGCTGCTGCCTTTGGATTTCCGAGACGTTGCAACAATGCAGTCGCAGCAGATGGCGCTTGGAAAGGAAAAGTAATTGTCGCAACTATTACGGTATCAATATCATCGATTGTTAATTTGGCATTTGCAAGGGCATCTTCTGCTGCCCAGATTGCCATATCCAGCAATTGTTCAGATTCATCTGCAAAACGTCGCGTGATGATGCCGGTGCGTTGTTGAATCCATTCATCGCTAGATTCGATGAGATCAACGATTTCAGAGTTAGGAACTAAACGCTTTGGGCGATACGAACCGACAGAGAGAATCTGACTTTCGCTGCCTTCGCGGACCTTAATCTTCATTTCAAATTCTCCCCATGCAATGCAATAAAACCTTTAGCGCCATCTACATCTGCAGGTGACTTTAGCGCGAACTGAGCAATCTCAGGTGTTGCACGCTTGATAAGACCAACAAGTGTTCCAGCAGGGGCTAATTCAACGACACCAGTTGTACCTTTACTGAGAAGGCCGGCCATACATAAATCCCAGCGAACTGGATTAGAGATCTGCGCAACGATGCGATCAAGGATTTCGCGCCCGTTGGTTAGTACTTCACCATCCTTATTGGAAAAGACTCCGACGCTTGAATCCTGAACCTGAATATTGCTTGCAAGTTCGCGCATAGGCTCAACAGCACATTGCATATAGGAGGTATGAAATGCGCCAGCAACTGCTAAGGGGCGAACCCGTGCACCTTCGGGCGCTAACTTTGCCAGTGCATCTAAATCACCTGCCGCAACTATCTGACCTGCGCCATTATCGTTAGCTGCAACCAATCCAGCACTTGCAATTGAAGCGAGGACAACTTCACGCTCTCCGCCAAGAACAGCCGCCATTCCCGAAGGTTTTACTGAGGCAGCCTTGGCCATTTGCGTTCCGCGTGCACGCACTAACTTCATCGCATCAAGGGGAGTGATGACACCTGCAATTGCGGCTGCTGTGATCTCACCGACTGAGTGGCCAGCTACAAACGAAAACTTACCTTTGCCATTAACTGCACACATACTCAACAAGCCAGCAGCAACGATAAGTGGTTGCGCGTAGGCAGTATCTTTAATTTCATCAGCAGATGCGTGAATTCCCAAGTGAATGAGATCTAGACCAATTGCATCTGACCATTGAATAAGCAGAGCACGACTCTCGTTATCTTCTATCCAAGGCGAGAGCATTCCTGGAGTTTGAGCACCCTGTCCGGGAGCAACGATTGCGAGCATTAGTAAAATATAAAGGTACTGATGTGATACCCACGAGTACCCATCAATTTATCGCGTGAGATAAGAGTTAACTTCGTGTCACAAGCCAGACTTGTGCGCAATGTGGGGCAACTAAAACTTTGGCCTCTGGTAATTGAATCTGAGGCTCATGCATGGTTACAGGAGATGCAGCGTCAAAGATTCGTCTAAAGCTTGATCCCCAGTGGCTATCGGGTAAGGCAAAGAGAGTTTCATCAGTAGATGAGTTAAGTAAAAGCAAAAGTCCGCGATCAGGTCCGGCATCGATAAAGACAGTGAGGCTTCGCTTATCGCCATCTTCCCAATGATTATCAGTCATCTCTTGGCCACCCAAACTAAACCAGGCAATATCTTTTCGCTGCGTTCCGAGATCCACTCGACCTGTAAAGAATTCAGCTGCAACATCGGCAAGATATGTTTTTCTTATTCGAGCTAGTTCAGCAACCGCCTCTCGCATATCAAGCTCTTCATCACTAAGTTCCCATCTATTTGCCCAGCCACCCATAAAAGTCTCTGGCGAGTCAGCAATACCAATATGCATATCTTTCGGCATTGAGTAGGTGTTATTTGAACCTGCTTGCGTGCGCGAGATCTCATCACCCATCGTGATCATCGGAACACCCGCCGATAAGAGCAGAGTCGCCATGATTGATTTTTTAAGCGAATTGCGGCGGGCATTGATCTCTGGGTCATCCGTTGGGCCTTCATGACCTAAGTTCCATGAGCGATTTTCGTTTGAGCCATCACGATTATCTTCTTGATTAGCCTCATTGCGTTTAGCTGAATACATGACTAAATCAGCGAGCGTGAAACCATCATGGGCCGATATGAAGTTGATTGAAGATGTTGGGCCACGATAGTAAAAAACATCGGATGAACCACTAATACTTGAGGCTAAGTCAGAGACGCCTTCTCCGTATCCGCGAGCAAGGTCACCTAACCAGAATTGACGGACAGAGTCGCGGTAGCGGTCATTCCATTCGCGCAGAGGATGTGGAAAGTCTCCCAATGAATAGCGCGAGATATCCCATGGTTCGACAATCATTTTAAAGTTTCGCAGCACTGAATCAGATTCGATTGCTGACATAAGTGATGAATTAAAGGCAGTATGGCTTGTATAGAGCGCTGTTGCGAGATCAAAGCGGAAGCCATCTACACCGATTACTTCAACCCACCATCGCAGCGAATCAATAATGTGGCGTACCGCGTGTGGATTGCTTGCAGCCAATGTGTTTCCGCACCCTGTTACATCAATGTAGTTTCCCTGTGCATCTTGGCGATACCACGCCTTATTATCGATGCCCCTAAAAGAAAGCGTCGGTCCACCGACTCCACCTTCGGCAGTATGGTTATAAACAACATCAAGATAAATTTCGATTCCTGCTTCATGCAAGCGGTCGACAGAATCTTGTAACTCTCGGACAGGATCTGACGTTGCTGCATATTCTGAATGAGGAGCCGAGAAAGCGATGGCGTTATATCCCCAGTGATTTTTGCGGCCTCTCGCCCAAATTGTGGGCTCAGTGATATATGAATGAATCGGCAAGAGTTCGATCGCCGTCACACCTAAATGTTGCAGGTGTGCGATTGTGCTTGGGTGTCCTAGAGCCTTATAAGTTCCGCGTTCCTCTAAAGGGATGCGTTCGTTCTTTGCAGTTAATCCTTGTACATGAGCTTCATAAATTACTGTTGAAGTCCACGATGTAAGTGGGCGATGTATCTCGCGCGGTTGATAATCAGTGACAACTGAATAAGGAACAAAGCCTGCGCTATCGCGATTATCGCGAGCGCTTGTATCACCGTTGCCAATACCATCTTCGGCTACATGTGAATAAATCTCTGGTGCATATGTCAGTTCTCCATCAAGGCGATGGGTGTAAGGATCAATTAATAACTTTGCTGCATTAAAACGTGAACCATATTCGGGTTGCCATGCCCCGTAGATGCGATAGCCATACCTTTGACCAGCGCGCACTCCAGCGAGATACCCATGCCAGATCGGGCCGTTACGGTGCGATAAGGCGAAGCGGGTTTCAACCAATTTGCCGTTGACCTCATTAAAGAGGCAGAGCTCAACCGCATCG
>JBIKSV010000088.1:0-5114 GCA_044348425.1 Candidatus Planktophila sp.
CGATCGAAGTCCACAGAAATTTATTTATCAGCTTCTGTGAGCCACTACCGAGGACCATTTCTCCTCGTGGGCGCTGATGCTCCAGTTCGAATCCCGTGTGGATTCAAACTTTCCTACCAACTTCAGCGGCCCCACAAATAAATGTGGCACCGCTGAAGGTATTGCTATCTAAAACTTTTTAAGAGTTAGAAAATTAACGACGAATACCGAGCTTCTCAATGATTGAGCGGTAACGTGCGATATCTGTCTTAGCCAAGTACTGCAAGATACGGCGACGACGACCAACGAGAAGCAATAGACCACGACGGTTGTGGTGATCATGCGGGTTTGTCTTCAAGTGGAGAGTGATATCTTCAATACGACGTGACAAGAGTGCGACCTGAGCTTCAGGGCTTCCTGTATCAGTAGCTGATGAGCCGTACTTGGTGATGATTTCTTTCTTTACTTCTGGTGTTAATGACATGACTTTTCCTTTTCATTCAGTCTTACTGCTCAGGAGGCTTCCCGGTTTGGATCACGGGAAATCACTTACTCGTTGAACTGAGCCAATTCTAGGCTACCCCTGTGGATAACCCAAATTGAGCCTGATTTAACGCAAAGTTGTCCGCTTGAAAACAAAGATCGTTGCGGCCGGTGAACTCATGGTTCCAAGGGCGCCATCGGTGGGCGTAATGGATGCGCTCACGCTTTGTCGGCCAGTAACCGGCGGTTTCCATGAACAGGTGGCGGTGAAATTCGGGTAACTTCCAGTTGTAGATCTAGCGAGACAAGTTGGGATTCTTTTACCCGCAAAGAAGAACCGCATCATGCCTGGGGTATCAGAGGCGACTGTAATCGTGACTACCCGACCCTTCGATGGCGTTGCGCTGAGAGTTGGCGTCCCTAGAACAGCGTTCTCAAGCACATCAGTAACTGTAATCTTCAAAGAAGATTCACTGAAATTTCCTGTGGAGAGAGTGGCGCGCAGAGTGAGGTCGTATTCATTATTGCCACCCGAATCTGCCCGCGCTTCAAAATCTGGCGGCGATATGAATCTAATTCGTGCCGTGACACTATCTACAAAGATAATTGTGAAAAAAGATGAATCGAGAAGTGGCCGAATTGTGATTGTTGAGGATTCGCTTACAGTGATAGTTGCAGCATTTGTTGAAGTTGATGTGTTTTCCGCAAAGGTGGCGGTTCCTGAATTACTAAAGCTTGGAAGTAAGTAGCGAATAATCACAACACCTGATCCGCCAGCACCTGTTAATCCACCATCGCAACATCCTGTGCCACCACCGCCGCCGCCACTATTTGCTGTTCCAGAGAAGCCGGTATTGTTTCCAGTAACAGCTGCCCCACCGCCACCTAAACCACCAGCACCTGGAGTGTAAGCAAGGGTGATCGCGCCTCCGCCGCCACCTGCAAAATAAACTTGATTACCTGATGTTTGACCTGTTTGAGCTAAACCAAGCGCAGTCGCAATAGTTGTTGTAAATGTTGAAAACCAAATTGCACCAGCACCTCCTGCACCACCAAATCCACTGCTAGAGCCGTTGCTTCCCGCAGCGCCAGCGCCACCGCCACCGCCTGACCACCAGTTAGTTGCACCCCCGATAGATCCAGAGCCACCCGTGCCTCCTGCATTTCCTTGTCCGGGTGTTGCTGAACTACCTGTTGCATATTGCGAACCACCACCCGAGCCGCCGCTTTGCGCACCCATTCCACCGGCTTCACCACCACCACCACCAATTGCAGTGACTGATGAAAATGTTCCGCTTCCGGAATTCTTTATTAAGCTGGAGTTAGTACCGGGCAGACCTCTTGCAAAAGTGACTCCGCCGGATGGGATGACGGCAGCGCCGCCCGTACCCACCGTTACATTTATCGCGGTGATATTCGAGAGGGAAATATTTGTGGACTTAAGTAATCCACCAGCACCTCCACCTCCACCATGGCGAGCACCACCTGATCCACCACCTGCTATCACCAAATAATCAACAGCCAAAACATTTGTAGGAACTGTCCAGACTCGAACCCCTGCCTTAAATGCGATGTAGCAGTATCCACCTGCAGAGGTGACAGCAACATCGGTTGCCGAGTCTACAGTTTGCGCACATATTCCACTTCCGGCTGTTGCTGCCGTTGCAACTGGTGCGCTCGTCAGGGCCGAACTACTAGAAAGAAGAACAAGTGCAAGAAGAACCCGTCTAGCTTTCTGTAAGCCGGCGCGCTTCATCGCAGACCCGCTCTCTTGATTACATAGATGCGTAAAACTTCTGACTGAGTAACTTGAAAACCAGAGCCTGTTGGTCGAAAGCGAGCAGTCAGATGTGTGAAGTTCTGGACAGATGGTCTCCATGAACAATTAGCTATATTAGATACTGTCGCGATGTTTCGACAGTTTGGAATGATCTTTCCAAATTGATAGAAATCGACTCTTCCTGCGGTATTTGTTGTGACTCTAATTGTTGTCACCGTGCGAAAGTTAGCGGTAGTGGAGGCAGGATTGAGTGAAATTGCTGCTGAAGTGTTACTTGTGGATGTTGAAAAATTAGTTACAGAAATTGTCGATATAGAAGGAGCATCATTTCCAGCTTCATCCTGAATCGCATTTGTATCATTACCGGATGATGGATCGGCATAAGCTAAAGTCACGGTTGCTGAGCTAACAATAGAAAAATTGAGGGATAACTCAATTGTCTGACCAGAAATGCTGACTGACGAGACACTATTTGAAACGCTATTAACCAAGACTGTGAAGGTGTTTGCCTGCGGAGCGGTCGCACTAAGAGTTTCATCATATGTGATGGAGATTGTGCTTCCATTGCTTGAAGTTTGGGGGGTGCCAGGTACAGGAGGCGATCCATCAACTCGTAGAAGGAGTGAGTTAGATATTGCTACATGGGTTAAGGAAGCTGAATTAAGTGCGGCATCAGTAATCGATCCGCTATTGAGAGCCAAGGTATTTGCAGAGAGTGAAATCCCATCTCTATCTACATCTCCACTTGTGACAACATATGTAAAAGTTAGTGAAGTAGAGCCGCTTCCGGCTGAATAAGTGAGGAACTTGGAAGTAAGGCCCTGAAGCGGAATCCGCGGCGCTCCCGAGACAGTTACGGTTTCACTCCAACCTAGCGTGGCGGTAATTGTTTCTCCAGCACCATAGATTGAGTCAACTCCTGGAGTCGAAGAAATGCTTATAGTTGAGATTGTTGGCGCAGATGAGTCAACGCTTTGACTGAGAAGCGATACTGCGGTGTTACTTGAATTATTGGCTGCTCTCGACCAGACCCGAAAATCATATGTTCCACTCGTGAGTCCAGTAAGGGTGGCACTTGGCGTGGAAGCACTTGGTGAAGTTAAACGCACAGTGGTGGCTGCACTCCATTGTTGAGCAGAAGTTTTGTATTGGACTGCATACTCGGTAGCCGCGCCCACTGCGCCAATATTTAGACGAACTGATCCATCACCTAGGTTTGTTCGTGTGAGAGTGGCAGGTGCTGCAATCGATGGAGTGGCCATCTTTCCCCAAATTTGAAAACCTGATGGCAAAACCATATTTCCTGGATTAACCAGTCCGGATGATCCGTTTGGGCCAACCGTGAGATTATCTGAATATGAAACTACACCTGCAGCCGAATAGGCATCCATGCCGATACCGCTGGCAGAATCATTTGAACCCATTGAAGTTTCATTGTTTGAGGTTGTTCCCCAACGATAGTTGTAGCCAGTTGAGTTGTTAAAGCCATATCGGGTCCATCCGGTTTGATACGGGAAAACCAATTTCCCATTGGATGCATTAGTCTCTCGATGAATTGTGTACCTTCCGATATAACCTGAACCGTCAACAATATTGTTATTTGAGGTAAATCGAGAGAACATCGTCGTGGAAGTGACAATTTCGCTCCATGTATGTCCACCAAATGAGTTCGTGCCTAAATCACCTGACCCACTTGTGTTGAAGGCTTGAGAGGATCGATCTTTGAAGACAGCGACCAAACGTGTAACTGGGAGATGATTAAAGGCATCGAATTTAGCCTCAGTCGAAACATCGTCGGAGAGCGAGTCGGTATTGAGAGTAGTCGTCTGGTTGGTCCACTGCGTTGAACTGTAGGTGAAGGACGTTCCGGTACGAGTTCCTTTCATGCCTAAGAACCAACCACCCGAATCGGGATATCCCGAATCTAGAATAAGAAACGTTTGGCGCGCTGTGCCATTGATATTGATCCAATAGGAACCATTTGTCGTTGTTCCGTATAAGTTAACAATCTCCTGAGGAGATTGGGCGGGACAACTGGAGCTTGAACCAATAACGCATGGGGACTGTGTGATGTTTGCGTTCGCAGTCGGTAATGGTCCAACGACTACCTGTGCGAGAGTGAAAACAAGTGCAATTACCGTCGCTCTATAACTCTGTAAGCCCGCGCGCTTCATCGCAATCCTTTTTCATCTGGACTAATAGAGCATCGAGTGAATCAAATTTTAATGTTGGGCGCAAGAACCAGCCGAATTCAATCGATGCTTCTTTATCGTATAAATCTAATCCTTCTTTATCAAGGGCGTAAGCCTCAACTTGTCGACCACGATCGCCTTCAAAGGTTGGGTTGGTACCGATTGAGATAGCCGCTGGCCAGAAATTGATGCCGACTGTGAGCCAACCTGCATAGATCCCATCTGCTGGAATAGTTTGGCCAGCTAGCTTCCCTAAATTAGCTGTGGGGTATCCAATCTCGCGACCACGTTTTTCACCGTGGACAACAATGCCATCTAGTCGATGTGGGCGAGAGAGAAGCTCACGGGCCTCTGTGACTTTGCCCTCTAAAACAAGATTGCGAATTCGAGAAGAAGAAATGACATCTACTCCCCCAGCTAGTTCTTGCACATCAACAGTGAAGTTATGGGTAGCACCTGACTTAATGAGTGAATCAACATTTCCGGCTGCCTTTGCACCATAGGTGAAGTTCTTGCCGACAATTACTGTGCCAGCATGTAACTGCTTTACCAAAATATTCGAGACAAAATCTTTAGGTGACATCGCGGCAAATTGCTCATTGAATTTCATGACAGCAACTTGATCCGCGTTATGAATCTTGAGAAGCTCGACCCGGTCTGCCAGGGTCGTAAGCATTGGC
>JBIKSV010000027.1:0-14831 GCA_044348425.1 Candidatus Planktophila sp.
GTGCTCAGAAATTTATTTCGATCGTGGCCCTGCATATGGTGCAGATGGTGGCCCTATCGCAGATGAGAATCGTTATCTTGAAATTTGGAACCTTGTCTTTATGCAGAACGAACGCGGAGCTGGTGGCGGCAAGGATGGTTATCCAATCCTAGGAGAGCTACCCGCTAAAAGTATTGATACAGGTCTTGGACTAGAACGTGTAGCAGCGCTTTTGCAGGGCGTAGAGAACATCTATGAAATCGATACAACGATGCAAATTCTTGCCAAAGCGACTGAGCTAACTGGTGTTAAGTACGGTGCTGATGAGAAGAGCGATGTTTCACTTCGCGTAATTGCAGACCATGCTCGCACTTCTGCAATGTTAATTGGAGATGGAGTTACGCCGGGCAATGAAGGTCGAGGATATGTTCTTCGACGAATGATGCGTAGAACTATCCGAAATATGCGTCTGCTAGGAACAAATGATGCCGTTATCGCCGATCTCACTGAGGCGGCAATCGGGGCGATGGGTGCTCAATACCCAGAGCTGGTAGCAGATAAGAAGCGCATTCTCTCTGTCTCCTCATCGGAGGAAGAGAGCTTCTTACAGACCCTCAAGAGCGGAACCCAAATCTTTGATCTTGCATCTGAAGCTCTGAAGAGTGAGAAGAAGAAGGTTCTCTCCGGTGATGAAGTTTTTAAACTCCACGATACTTATGGTTTCCCATTTGATTTAACGCTTGAGATGGCCCGAGAAGAGGGCCTTGAGGTCGATGAAGAAGGCTTCAGACGCTTAATGAAAGAGCAGCGTGTCCGCGCTCAAACAGATGCAAAACTGAAGAAAAGTGGCCACACAGATCTCAGTGAATATAAAAAGATTGCCGATGATAAGGGCGGTACGCGCTTCGTAGGTTATGACCAGATTAAATCTGAATCAAAGATTTCGGGAATTTTGCGTGATGGTCTCGCTGTCACAAATGCATCTGCGAATGAAGATATTGAAATCATTCTTGATACAACTCCTTTCTATGCAGAAGGCGGTGGTCAGTTAGCAGATGGTGGAACCATCACCCTGGCATCTGGTGCCATCATCGAGATTATCGATGTCCAATCACCAATCAAGGGACTCTCAACACATAGAGGTCGCGTTATCTCAGGTGAAGTTACTGTCGGTGAAAAAGCATTCGCTGAAATTGATAACGAGCGACGAAATGCCATATCTCGTGCTCACACTGCCACTCATATGGTGCACAAGGCTTTCCGTGAAATCCTTGGCGAGACCGCTACTCAGGCTGGGTCTGAGAATTCGCCAGGACGCTTCCGTTTTGATTTTCCAGCAACCGGCGCGGTTTCAGATTTGATTCTGAGTGACGTCGAAGGGCGCGTTAATTCACTTCTTCTCGAAAATTTGTCTGTAACCGCGCAGGTTATGTCACAGGAGTCAGCCAAGAAGATCGGAGCCATGGCGCTCTTTGGTGAAAAGTATGGCGATGAAGTTCGTGTTGTCAGCGTGGGCGATTGGGCCCGTGAACTATGCGGTGGAACCCACGTTGCTTCCTCAGGACAACTCGGAGTTGTAAAACTACTGGGCGAGTCTTCAATTGGCGCAGGTGTGAGACGCGTGGAGGCTCTAGTTGGAGCAGATGCGTATCAGTTCCTGGCACGTGAACACATTCTTTTGAATTCGCTGACTTCGTTGATTAAGGGAAGCCGAAGTGAGGAACTTCCAGAGAAGATCCAAGGATTGATAGATAAGTTGCGAGATGTAGAGAAGGAACTCGCAGCATTGCGATCAGCACAAGCAATGGCCAATGTTTCTGATATTAGAAATCAGGTGAAACAAATCGGTAAGTTCTCCTTTATTGGATCAGTTCTTGGTGATGGCATATCAGGTGATGACCTTCGAGCAATTGCGGTCGAGTTGCGTCAAAGTTCGCCTCTCTCAGTTATCGCTCTAATTAGCACTACCGGTGGACGTCCAGTACTTGTAAGCGCGGTAGGAGAAGAAGCAAGAGTGCAAGGTGCTAAGGCTGGGTCGTTGGTCAAGATCGGCTCAACCATTCTCGGTGGCGGTGGCGGCGGTAAGGATGATTTCGCTCAAGGAGGAGGAAGTGATCCTTCCAAATCCCTAGATGCGATTGCGGCTATCGCTTCATCAATCTCAGGGATATAGATAATTGTGAATATCCGTGGGAGAAGAATTGCCTTCGATTACGGTTCGGTTCGAATTGGAGTCGCAGTCTGCGATCCCGACGGAATTCTCGCGACACCGCTTCCATACTTATCTACTAGTCATCCGAAGCTTAATCAACAAATAAGCGACCTTCTATTGGAGTATCAACCAATTGCAATCTTTATTGGGTATCCCCGTCATCTCTCAGGAGCAAGTGGCGCGTCGGTTGAATTAGTAGAGGAATTTAAAGGGAAGTTATCCCAAATAACCGATGTTCCCTTGATTTTTATCGACGAACGTTTGAGTACCGTCAGCGCCCTCAATTTGCTTAAAGAATCTGGCAAGAGCGCTAAGGACTCAAAAGAGCTCATAGATTCAATGAGTGCAGTTGCGATACTTGAACAAGGGTTGCGCAGTGAAGAGAGATAATGTTCGTGGAGTTGCGGGCATCGCTCTAGCACTACTAATAATTGGTGTACTTGATCTAACCAAACCTGGTGTCTCCAGCGCCCCTGACTTCGAATGTGCAACCGGCAATAAAGGCACTGTAAATGTATCTGTCCTTCAGGGTGAATCAGGTGCAGCTATTGCATCTAAGCTATATGAAAACGGAGTTACAAAATCTGCCCAAGCCTTCTTTAGGTTAGCGGTCGCTGATGCTCGCGCTGCTTCAATCGCTCCAGGAGTACACCAGATTGATCTTGAAATTTGCGCCAAAGATGCCCTGGCTCAGTTGCTGGATTCTAAACGAATAACGAATCTCATAGCTATCAACGAAGGAATCTGGGTATCGGAAGTTCAGGAAAGGCTTCTTGAGATTGGGTTTACTCAATCTGAAGTTGATGAAAGTTTCTTGAAAATTGCCCGACCAAAGGGATTTAAGTCTTTAGAAGGGTTGCTCTTCCCGGCTCAATATAGCTTCGCCCCAGGCACCTCACTCGATGACATCCTCTCAACAATCGTAAAGCGCGGAATAGAAGAGTTGGATAAATCTGGAATTTCTTCAGGGAGTGACGGTTTCTCGCCAGCAGAGCTCCTGACAATTGCATCTCTCATAGAAGCTGAGGGAGATCCGATTGATTACGCAAAAGTATCTCAGGTCGTTCGAAATCGTCTGAAGATAGGCATGCCACTGCAGTTCGATTCAACTGTTCATTACATTATGAAGGAACGCGGTTCTATATTTCTATCAACTAAATCGACACTCTTAAAGTCTCCATATAACACTTATCGGAAGTACGGTCTTCCACCTACTCCGATCAATAATCCTGGAAGATTAGCTATGCAGGCTGCGGTAAATCCCGAGCAAGGGGATTGGCTCTACTTCATTACGGTCGCTCCGGGAGATACACGATTCACCGCTGACTTCTCTCAGTTTAACGAATGGAAAGTCCTCTACAGGAAGAACCTGCGTTCAGGTAAGTTTGAGTAATGGGTATAGCAGGGATGAGTTCAACAGTCAGGGGAGCAGTCTTAGGTTCACCTGTTTCACATTCGCTTTCGCCCCTTCTGCATAGGTCGATTTTTTCTCACCTTAATCTCCAGCTTGATTATCAAGCGATAGAAGTGTCGGGTGGTTCGCTCGATACTTATCTGAAAGAGAATAAAGATCTCTTTGACTACCTCTCTTTGACTATGCCATTTAAAGAAGAAGCGCTCTCTCTGCCGGTTGAAATTGACCCACTTGTAAATCGAATCAAATCTGCAAATACCTTGATTAAGCGCGAAGGGGAGTGGACCCTCTACTCCACTGATGGATTAGGTTTCGTCAAAGCGCTTGAGGCGGCAGGTCATTCTCGCTTCGATTCAGTTTTAGTTCTAGGAGCAGGTGGCACTGCAAGGGCTGTAGTTGGAGCTTTAG
Source organism: Candidatus Planktophila sp. (assembly GCA_044348425.1). Lineage (GTDB taxonomy): Bacteria > Actinomycetota > Actinomycetes > Nanopelagicales > Nanopelagicaceae > Planktophila. The sequence goes on from JBIKSV010000027.1 coordinate 4,014, forward strand.
ACGGCTTGGCTAAACAGGTTTCGGTTCTCGGAAGAACGAGTACTCGCAGCGAGGTACTTCAGGCAGCTGTTGTTGAATCCGAGTTTTCATATTTGCGTTGGAGTGATACCCCCGATCTCACTCCATATAATCTCGTTGTCAATACAACTCCTGCAGGTGCGGCAGATATTCTCGCCAATTCGGTTTCAAATGCTTTCGTCTCTGGAAGGAACGCAATTCTTTTTGATGTTATTTATAAACCGTGGCCAACAGTCTTAGCCTCTCGCTGGCAAGATTCTGGTGGAACGGTGCTTAATGGCAGTGAGATGCTGCTCTATCAAGGAATCGCCCAAGTTGAATTAGCTCTGGGCTTAAACCTTGATTATCAGGATTTGGCTAGCGTTCTGCGCCCGATCTTGAACTTTGCGATCAAGTAATCCACACCCCAGAATAAGCGAATGAGGAAAATCTTTATGCTCCCTCAATGCAGCAATTTCTTGCCTCTCTATTACTAATCGGTTTTGCACTTTATATCTGTGCCATAGACATCAGATGTCATCGGATTCCAAACGCCTCAATCCTTGGAATAACTATTGTCTTGATATATCCAAATCATTCTCTCGATCTGCAAACAGCCTCACTCTGGCTTCTGCTCGTCTGGATTGCCGGAATCTTCTCCAAAGCAGGAATGGGGGATTTGAAGCTCTTGACGGTTCTGCTTCTATTACAAGGAGAGATTCTCCTTCGCCCAATAACGCTAGCAATCGGCGCTCTGGTGATTACCTTCATGATCGCAATTCATCTCATAGTAAATAAGAGTCTTAAGGGCGATATCGCGTTGGCTCCTGCGATCTTGATTCCATTCACTATGGCCTATCTGACAAATTGAGCCTATAGCGCTCAATTTCGACTCACCATCTCGATTTATCTGAGAGAATAGGGTCATGCGTTGGATTACAGCTGGTGAATCTCATGGTCCTGCCTTATCGGCAATAATCGAGGGCCTTCCTGCACATATTGAAATTACCACCGCAGATATCGATTTCCACTTGGCGCGCCGCCGTCTCGGAACAGGACGTGGCGCTAGACAGAATTTTGAAGCAGATAAAGTTTCGATTCTTGGGGGAGTGAGATTAGGTGTTTCACAGGGCGGCCCAATCTCTCTCACCGTTGGAAATAGCGAATGGCCTAAGTGGGAGAAGGTAATGTCTCCTGATCCGGTTCCACTCGAAGAGATCGCTAACTTGGCGCGCAATGCACCCCTGACTCGCCCTCGCCCTGGCCATGCCGATTTGGTTGGAATGCAGAAGTATGATTTTGATGATGCTCGTCCAATTTTAGAGCGAGCAAGTGCACGTGAAACCGCTGCACGAGTTGCTATGGGCGCGATTGCTCGAGCTTTTCTCAAACAATCTCTCGGAATTGAGATAATGAGTCACGTCACTGCTATTGGCGCAGTTTCTGTTCCAGATGATCGAGCATTGCCCGATATCTCCGAGATGGAAAGAATTGATAGCGATCCTGTTCGTTGCGCCGATCCAGAAACATCAGCGCTGATGGTGAAGGAGATTGAATCTGCCCATGCAGATGGTGACACCCTCGGTGGCATTTGCGAGATTCTCGCCTACAACCTTCCACCGGGACTTGGCTCACACGTTCATTGGGATCGTCGTCTCGATTCTCGATTAGCTGGCGCAATGATGGGTATTCAAGCGATCAAAGGCGTGGCTATTGGCGATGGATTCAAGAGTGCGGGACGACGTGGCTCGATCGCTCATGATGAGATTGAAAAATCAAAGACCGGATCAATTGTTAGACGCACAGATAGAGCAGGAGGAACCGAAGGCGGTATGTCGAACGGCGAAATCCTTCGTGTCTCTATTGCAATGAAACCAATCTCAACCGTTCCTAAAGCTCTAGATACTATTGATGTTAAGACGGGTGAGGCAGCCAAGGCAATTAATCAGCGGTCAGATGTATGTGCAGTTCCTGCATCTGGAGTTGTAGGTGAGGCTATGGCTGCGCTGGTTCTGGCTGAGGCAGTTCTCGAAAAATTTGGTGGGGATTCAGTTCAAGAAGTTCGTCGCAATTACCTCTCGTATCTCGATAACTTGATTATCAAATAAATGTCATGGCGCCGCGCATCATAGTAATCGGTCCTATGGGGGCTGGAAAATCAACGGTGGCTGCCTTGATAAGTAATCGCCTTGGGATGCCTCATCGGGATACTGATGAGATGGTGGTTGGGGAAAGCAAGCGCTCTATTTCAGAAATTTTCCTCGAAGATGGCGAGGATGCTTTTCGTGCTTTGGAGAAGATTGCATTGCGCGTGGCACTTCTTGAAGATGAAACCATTCTTTCATTGGGTGGCGGAGCTTGTATGAACAAGGATGCCGAGAGCGCTTTGCGAGCTTCGGGATCATTCATCGTCTACTTGCGAATATCTTTATCAGAAGTGTCTTCTCGAGTTGGTTTCAATCGTGATCGCCCGCTCTTGCTGGGAAGTCCGAGAGCGCAATGGCAATCTCTGATGAACGAGAGAGCTCCAATTTATGAATCACTATCTAGCTACACCGTTGATGTTGATGGCAAGACGGCGGAAACGATAGTGGATGAAATTCTTATTGCATACGAATTACGAGGTTAAGTAGATGGTACGCGAGTTAAAGGTTTCTTCAGATCGAAAGTATTCTGTTTTCGTTGATACTGCTTGGGTCTCCCATCTCAAAGAGTTTTCAGCAGATCGACAGAAAGTTGGATTCATCGTCTCATCACCCATGAAAGATCGCATCAGTAGCCTTGGCATGACTGCCGGAGAGATGCATATCTTTGAGATACCTGATGGAGAAGCTGGCAAAAGTGCTGACGTTTTATTCCAACTTTGGAACAAATTAAACGTAGCGGGATTTTCGCGTGGCGATCTTCTTGTTGGCGTGGGTGGGGGAGCAGTAACCGATCTCACTGGCTTTCTAGCTGCTACTTGGTTGCGTGGGATTGATTGGGTTGCCGTACCTACGACGCTTGCCGGTATGGTCGATGCATCTGTGGGTGGAAAGACGGGAATCAATACCGAGCTCGGGAAAAATCTAGTCGGCGCATTTCATTCACCTATAGCTGTCTTGATTGATTTGCAATGGTTGACGACGCTCTCTGATAGAGATTTTGCAGCTGGCTTGGCCGAAGTCATTAAGTGTGGATTTATTTCGGATCAAGAGATTTTGAATTCAATGGATGGTCTGGGCATTTCTGAAATCCGAGAGAATCACTCTCTTACTCGTTCACTTATTGAACGCGCTGTTGCAGTTAAGGCAGATGTTGTCAGCTCAGACTTTAAAGAAGGTGCCCTGCGGGAGATTCTCAACTATGGACACACCTTCGGTCACGCAATCGAGATTTATTCTCACTATCAATTACGCCATGGTGAGGCAGTCTCTATTGGCATGGTATTTATTGCCGAGATTTCAGCTGCTCGAGGTCTAATCTCTGCCGACCTGCTCAATCGTCACCGTGCAATTCTCAGTAAAGTCGGTCTTCCCATAGTGTTACCCGCTATCTTCACAGTTGAAAGTTTGCCTGATTTGGTTGTCTCGATGAGTCGTGACAAGAAGGTGAAGGCTGGAAAGATTCGTTTCGTGGCTCTGCATGAAGGCAGTGAAATTATTCGGCTCGATGATGTAAATGACGCCGAATTAGCTGCGGCATATGGGAAAGTTCTCTCATGAAGGTACTCGTACTCAACGGCCCGAATCTGGCTCGCCTGGATATTCGCGACTCATCAATTTACGGCGATCTCAATTACCAGCAGCTTAAGGATTTCGTAGTAAACGCTGGCCGAGAGCTCGGTATCGATGTAGATATGCGACAGAGCGATGAAGAGGTTCAAATTATTCATTGGTTGCATGAAGCTGCAGATAATGCGCTTCCGGTGATCATTAATCCAGCGGCCTTTACCCATTATTCATATGCGATTAGAGATGCAGCAGAATTAGTTAAATCACCTCTGATTGAGGTTCATCTCTCTAATCCACTTGCTCGCGAGGAGTTCCGACATACCTCAGTCATATCTGGAGTAGCAGATGGAACCATTGGGGGATTTGGACCCGATTCGTATCGCCTTGCACTGATTTCGCTGGCTTCGAGAATCAAAGGCTGAGCGCTCCCCATAGGGTAAACTTCACACTTGTGCGACGAGAATCGTCGCTTACGAAGTGGAGCGGTTATGGCAACGACTAACGATCTCAAAAACGGTATGACCTTGGATATCGAGGGTCAGCTCTGGACTGTAGTCGAGTTCCAACATGTGAAGCCTGGCAAAGGTCCAGCATTCGTCCGCACCAAGCTCAAGCAGGTAATGACCGGCAAGGTTGTTGATAAGACTTTCAATGCTGGCGTCAAGGTTGAAATTGCAGTCCTGGAAAAGCGTGAAATGAGCTTTCTTTACAAAGAAGGCAATGACTTCGTGTTTATGGATGATGTTAATTTTGATCAGATGACTATTTCAGAGGCGACAGTTGGCGATGCTGCGCAGTACATGCTTGAAAATACTGGCGCGATTGTGGCAATTCATGAGAATAATCCGCTCTTCATTGAACTCCCAGCTTCAGTTGCGTTAAAGATTACCTACACAGAGCCAGGACTTCAGGGCGATCGTTCATCTGGTGGAACAAAGCCAGCAACTGTCGAGACGGGTATTCAGATTCAAGTGCCACTCTTTATCAAACAGGATGAGGTGGTACTTGTTGATACTCGCGATGGTTCGTATCTCGGTCGCGCCAACTAGTGTCCGCCCGCAGTAAGGCGCGCAAGCAGGCGCTTGATATTCTCTATGAATCCGATATTCGCGGGGCTACACCTGAATCGATTTTAGAATCCCGCGCGGTTCCTGAAGAAGGCCCTGATGCGCGACCACTTCGTGAGTTCACACGCGAGCTAATTCTTGGCGTCGTATCAAATAAGCGGAAAATCGACGAACTCATCACAACATATGCCCAGGGATGGGATATGGATCGACTAGCCACCGTTGATAGAAACATTTTACGGTTGGCAATCTTCGAGATTATCTGGAGCGATGATTTAGCTGACGGAATCGCCATCGATGAGGCTCTCACGCTTGCGCGCGATATCTCAACAGATGAGTCGTCGGCTTTTATTCACGGCTTACTCGGAAAAATTTCTTCAATCAAGGATTCAGTAGCTCGATAGGTCTATCAAGAATTATCTGAGCCTTCTTTAGCGCCGAGATATGCTCGTCGCGCTCTCTGCCAAAGATAATCTCAAAACTGGCTCGATCACTTGCTCGGATGGAGAGAAATTCACCCGCCCAATCTGCACGTAGCTCGGCGATTCTCGCAAGAGAGCTGGCAATAAAGTTGAGCGGGAAAGCACCGTCATTTCTCTCACGAAGACGACGTAGATCAAAGACCCATCTACCCTCTAAAGAGTCTGGTTTCGAGGAGAAGAAGTAATTGATGGGAACATCATAGAAGTCTGCTAATTGGCTGAGCTTAGATAGGGAGATTGCGCGAGTCCCGCGTTCATAGGAACCGAGTACTACCGCTTTAAATCTTCCTTGGCTCACCTCCTCGCACTCTTCAAGGGTGAGACCTTTACTCCGACGCAGCGTCCGCAGCTTTGCGGCGCAGTGGTCTTCAATGGGTAATCTTTTGGCATCATCGGTCATCATTATTGAAAGAACCTCCAGGGTTTGCGCTTGCGCGGGGAGTCCGAGAGTAGAGAGAGGCGTTGCGCAACGCGGGCAGATATCAACAAGGGGCGAACCTAGTGATAAGGTATGCCACGTTCCTTTAACGACCTGTCCAGAGAGGCAGGAAAGGAGAATTAATGAGCATTGCCCTGACTGCGCAGGATATCTCTCGCGCTATAACTCGCATCTCCCATGAGATTCTCGAGAAAAATACCGATTCCACCGTCATCACCATTCTTGGGATACCTACAAGAGGCGCAGATCTCGCACTCCGCGTAGCGAACTCAATCTATGAAATCTCCGCTCTGAAGATCCCTGTTGGCGCTCTTGATGTGACCCTTCATAGAGACGACCTTAGAATCCGTCCGCCTCGTCCATTGATGGAGACATCTGTTCCGGTTGAGGGAGTTGAAGGTCGGACTGTAATTCTTGTCGATGACGTTCTCTTTTCTGGACGAACAATTCGTAGCGCTCTCGATGCTTTAGGCGAAGTTGGAAGACCCGCCCGAGTACAACTTGCTGTGTTAGTAGATCGAGGCCATCGTGAGCTACCGATCCGAGCTGACTATGTCGGCAAAAATATTCCAACCTCTCTCTCGCAGAGCGTCAAGGTTTCTCTCCTGGAACGTGACGGTCTCGATGAAGTCGCGATTACGGAGGCGATTTGATGCGCCATCTGCTCTCTATCTCTGATCTGTCGAAAGACTTCGCCTTGGAGATCCTCTCTACGGCTCACGAACTTTCTCGAATCTCAGAAGGCGGAACCAAGAAACTTCCTACCTTGCGCGGCAAGACTGTGGTTAATCTTTTTGCGGAGGATTCCACTCGTACCAGAATCTCTTTTGAGGCAGCGGCAAAGCGCCTATCGGCAGATGTTATTAACTTCTCAGCCAAGGGTTCGAGTGTCAGCAAAGGCGAATCTCTGAAAGATACCGCCCAAACACTTCAGGCCCTTGGAGCCGATGCAGTCGTTCTGCGCCACCCAGCCTCTGGCGCGGCCCATCGCCTTGCTCAAGGACGTTGGATTTCAGGAACGGTAATCAATGCCGGTGATGGAACACACGAACACCCATCGCAAGCGCTCCTCGATGCATTTACAATTCAAAGACATCTTTGCGATAGCAAAGGCGATCTTGCGGGACTACATATTGCAATTGTTGGAGATATTTTGCACTCGCGAGTGGCTCGCTCCAATGTTCTTCTTCTTAAGAAACTGGGTGCTACCGTCACTCTTGTAGCACCTCCGACACTTATCCCGTATGCGTGGGAATCCTGGGGCGTAAATGTTTCACACGATCTCGATGCAGTATTGCCGACGATAGATGCCGTGATCATGTTACGTATTCAAAAAGAGCGAATGCATGATCTTTACTTCCCTTCTTCTCGCGAGTACAGCTCTCTCTTCGGAATCAATGCTGAGCGAGCAAATCTGATGAAGAGTCATGCGTTAGTAATGCATCCAGGACCTATGAATCGTGGTTTAGAGATAACCGCGGAAGTCGCCGATAGCTCGGCATCAGTTGTTGTTGAGCAAGTAGCCAATGGAGTTTCGGTAAGAATGGCAATCTTGTATCTCTTTATCGCTGGAAACCAGGAGGGTTGAAATGAGTTCCAAGATTATTCTTAAAGGCGTTTCGATTGCTGGTGATACTCCAGTTGATATCGAAGTAACTGATCAACTGATTACCTTTATAGGCAAGAGCGCTGCAACGGACGGTACCCAGATGGATTGCAACGGGTTGGTAGCTCTTCCTGGTTTTGTAGATTTACATACCCATCTTCGCGAACCAGGACGAGAGAATTCTGAGACGATAGCAACGGGTTCACTGGCGGCCGCCCGTGGAGGTTATGTTGCGGTAAGTGCCATGGCCAATACTTTGCCGGTTGCAGATACTGCTGCGATTGTTGAGCAGGTACAGAACATTGGTTCCGCGCTCGGCCTCGTTGATGTTTTCCCAGTAGGAGCTGTCACAAAAGGGTTGAACGGCTCTGAACTTTCAGATATCGGTTCGATGGCTGCCAGTAAGGCACGTGTTCGAGTATTTAGCGACGATGGAAATTGTGTCTCTGATCCACTTGTCATGCGTCGAGCTTTGGAATATGTAAAGCAATTTGATGGCGTTATTGCCCAACATGCCCAGGAGCCTCGCCTTACCGAAAAATCTCAGATGAACGAGGGAAGCGTCTCTGCAACTTTAGGGCTCAAGGGTTGGCCGGCGGTTGCCGAGGAATCCATTATTGCCAGAGATATTCTGCTGGCCGACATGATTGGTGCGCGTCTGCACATCTGCCATGTCACAACTCGAGGGGGAGTAGAGATTATTCGTTGGGCTAAAGCTCGTGGAATGAGTGTCAGCGCAGAAGTAACGCCTCATCATCTTCTTCTCACTGATGAGAGTGCCAACACATTTGATCCAATTTTTAAAGTGAATCCACCGCTTCGAACAGAAGATGATGTCGAGGCTCTTCGCGCCGCTCTTGCAGATGGAACTATTGACATCGTCGCTACGGATCACGCACCACATCCCGTCGAAGATAAAGAGTGCGAATGGGAGAGCGCAGCCTTCGGCATGGTTGGCCTGGAAACCGCTTTCTCTATCCTCTACTCAACGATGGTTGCCACAGGTGCCATGACATGGGCTCGTCTTACAGATGTGATGAGTGTTGCCCCTGCAAGAATCGGTCGATATGAAAATCACGGGCAGCCGCTGGAAGTAGGAAAGCCTGCCCATATCACCCTGGTAGACCCCAAAGGCCAGGTGACTGTCGACAGAGACGAATTGGTCTCAAAGAGTAAGAACACACCGTTTCACGGTATGAATTTTCAGGGAACCGTTGTGGCGACCATATTTAATGGACGCTTTACACATAGGGTCGGAGAGTAATGAATACTGCATATCTAGTCCTGGATGATGGACGAATATTCCAAGGCCAAGCCTATGGCGCTGTAGGTCGCACCTTCGGTGAAGCGGTCTTTCAAACTGGAATGACTGGCTACCAAGAGACTCTCACTGATCCTTCCTATCACCGCCAGGTTGTAGTGATGACGGCGCCTCATATTGGAAACACTGGATTTAATTTAGAAGATAACGAATCGTCTCGAATTTGGGTCTCTGGTTTTGTGGTGAGAAACCCATCTTCGATATCTAGCAATTGGCGAAGCACAACTGATTTAGAGGCCGAACTAACAAGACAGGGAGTCGTTGGTATCTCTGGGGTAGATACGCGAGCGATCACTCGTCATCTTCGCGATAGAGGCGCCATGCGGGTAGGTATTTTCTCTGATGAACTTCTGAGCCGCGAAGAGATGGTTATTGAAGTTCGCAAGCAGGGACAGATGGCTGGCTCAAATCTGAGCTCTGATGTTTCGACAGATGCTGCCTATGTCGTTAAAGCAATCGGTGAGAAGCGATTTACCGTAGTTGCCCTTGATCTCGGAATCAAGTCGGCCACACCACGCAATATGGCAGAGCGCGGAATTCAAACGCATGTTTTGCCATATAACGCCACACTTGAACAGATTCTAGAATTGAAGCCGGATGGAGTATTTCTCTCTAACGGTCCTGGTGATCCGTCGACCATGACAGAGACTGTCGCACTTATTCGAGAGATTCTTCTCGAGGAGATTCCAATCTTCGGCATCTGCTTTGGTCATCAGATACTGGGCCGTGCACTCGGATTTGAAACATACAAATTACAGTTTGGCCACCGCGGTATCAATCAACCTGTCTTGGATCGACGAAGTGGAAAGGTTGAAATTACCGCCCACAATCACGGGTTTGCTCTATCTGCTCCGACCGATTCGGTCTTCTCGACAGTTTTCGGCCCAGGCCAAGTGACACATATTTGTCTTAATGACGGAGTTGTTGAGGGTATAGAACTTCTAGAACGTGGTGCATTTAGCGTTCAATATCATCCTGAAGCCGCAGCAGGGCCGCATGATGCTGGCTATCTTTTTGATCGCTTCGTTGAATTAATGGAGAAGTATCCACAGAAAACATCGGTGAAATAATGCCTGTAGATCCTTCGATAAGAAGCGTTTTGGTTATTGGGTCAGGACCAATTGTTATTGGCCAAGCATGCGAATTCGATTATTCAGGAACCCAAGCCTGTCGAGTACTGCGGGCTGAGGGAATACGCGTTATTTTGGTTAACTCCAACCCGGCCACAATCATGACTGATCCTGAGTTTGCAGATGCAACTTATATAGAGCCGATCACGCCGGAGTTTATTGAGAGAATCATCGTAAAAGAGAGGCCCGATGCTGTTCTTGCGACCTTAGGAGGGCAAACAGCTCTTAATGCTGCCATGGGTATGCACGCCGCTGGGATTCTTGAAAGACATGGAGTGCGATTAATTGGTGCTGATGTGGCAGCCATCTCTCGTGGTGAGAACCGCGAACTCTTTAGAGCAATAGTTGAGAAAGTTGGGGGAGAGTCAGCTCGCTCAATCATCTGTCACACAATGGATGATGTTCTTGGCGCTGCTTCATCTCTTGGATTCCCCTGTGTGATTAGGCCCTCATTTACTATGGGTGGATTGGGTTCAGGAATTGCCTACGATCTAGAGACCTTGCAACAGATTGCTGGCGCTGGATTACGACACTCTCCAACATCCGAAGTTCTCATTGAAGAATCAATTATCGGCTGGAAAGAGTTCGAACTCGAAGTAATGCGAGATAAGGTCGATAACGTCGTCATCGTTTGCTCGATTGAGAATATCGACCCAATGGGCGTACACACGGGCGATTCGATTACAGTAGCACCGGCTCTCACACTTACAGATGTCGAGTATCAAAGATTACGTGACCTCTCGATTAACATCATCAGAGAAGTTGGTGTCGATACCGGTGGTTGCAACATTCAATACGCTGTCAATCCTGATAACGGTCGCATCATTGTGATCGAGATGAACCCACGAGTTTCACGTTCAAGTGCTCTCGCTTCAAAAGCGACAGGTTTTCCAATCGCCAAGATCGCCACAAAACTTGCGATCGGTTATACCCTGGATGAAATTAAGAATGATATTACCCAGGTTACGCCAGCAAGCTTTGAGCCGACCCTTGACTACATCGTTGTTAAGGCCCCACGTTTTGCTTTCGAGAAATTCCAAGATGCGGATGCCAGATTAACCAC
>JBIKSV010000093.1:0-4441 GCA_044348425.1 Candidatus Planktophila sp.
GGAGAGGCAATGGCTATAGGTCGTTCTTTCCCCGAAGCTCTCATGAAGGTTCTGCGATCACTCGAGCGCAAAGAAGCCATTTTCAAGTTTCCTGCAGATTTATCGGGTATAGATATAGATGCTTTACTGGTTGCGATCGCAACCCCAACTGAGTATCGCTTGCAGGAAGTGCAGACTCTTCTTTGGGCCGGTATTGATAGTGAAAAGGTTTATCAGATTTGCAAGATAGACCGCTGGTATCTCAAGCAAATTCAAGAGATTAATGAAGCTGCCCGTAAGGTGAGCGAGCCTGGTGAACTTTCTCAAGAACTATTGCGTTATGCCAAATCGTTCGGCTTCTCTGACGCCCAAATCGGTCAGTTGCGTAACATTTCGGAAGATGATGTCAGAAAAGCTCGTCACCATCTCGATCTTCATCCTATCTACAAGACTGTTGACACCTGTGCTGCAGAGTTCCAAGCGCACACTCCGTATCATTACTCAAGTTATGAGGAAGAGAGTGAAGTTCTTCCACGAACTCGCCCCGCGGTAATCATTCTTGGATCGGGACCAAACCGAATCGGTCAAGGCATTGAATTCGATTATTCGTGTGTCCATGCCTCATTTACTTTGCGGGAAGCCGATTATGAGACAGTCATGATCAATTGCAATCCTGAAACAGTTTCTACTGATTACGATACAAGTGATCGACTTTACTTTGAGCCGCTCACACTTGAAGATGTGTTAGAAGTAATCCATGCCGAAACCCTTGCTGGTCCCGTATTAGGTGTCATCACTCAACTGGGTGGACAGACACCGCTTGGCCTGGCGGCGGGACTTAAAGCGGCTGGCGTAAACATTCTTGGAACAAGCCCAGATGCTATTAATCTCGCAGAAGAGCGAGGCGCTTTCGGTGATCTTCTGCTCCAACGTAATCTCTGCGCCCCAGAGTTCGGAATGGCTTCATCAGAATCTGAAGCCATTCTTATCGCTCAACGAATTGGGTATCCGGTACTGGTTCGCCCATCCTTTGTTCTTGGTGGTCGTGGCATGGAGATCGTTTACGATGATGAATCACTCTCGGGCTTCATCGCACGAGCGACCGATATCACCCCAGACCGCCCGGTTCTGGTCGATCGTTTCTTAGATTCTGCTATCGAGCTCGATGTCGATGCGCTATATGACGGTCACGAACTATTCCTTGGCGGAATCATGGAACACATCGAAGAGGCAGGAATTCACTCTGGTGATTCTGCTTGCGTGCTTCCAGCCATGACTATCTCTGAAGCAATGCGTGATGAAGTTCGACAGGCAACACTCTCAATCGCAGAAGGTGTTGGAGTGCGAGGGCTGATAAACATTCAGTTCGCAGTCGCTGAGAATAAGCTCTATGTATTAGAGGCCAATCCACGAGCCTCTCGAACTGTGCCTTTTGTAAGTAAAGCTACGGGAGTTCCATTAGCAAAAGCTGCAGCTCGCATAGCTGTTGGATCAACGATTGCAGAGCTTCGAGCCATCGGATTGCTGCCACAGAATGAAAGGCATGTACCGAAAGGCGTCAGCGTCAAGGAAGCAGTTCTGCCTTGGAATCGCTTTCGCCGCAGAGATGGACGAGGCGTTGATGCAGTACTTGGTCCGGAGATGCGTTCAACTGGCGAAGTAATGGGTATTTCCAAGGATTTCGGCGGAGCCTACGCAAAAAGTCAGATTAGCTCATTTGGTCCATTACCTAAATCAGGTTCTGTTTTTATCTCACTCGCCGATAAGGATAAGTCTGCTGGTATTTCACCGGCTAGAGCATTGGCAGAGATGGGTTTCCAGCTTTTTGCAACCGCAGGTACGGCAGCATTTTTAGAGTCACATCAGATTAAGAGCGCCTTAGTAAGAAAACATTCGGAAGGCTCTGGAGAATTTGGAGAGCGAACAATTGTAGACATTCTCAATTCCGGTGAGATAGACCTAGTAATCAATACTCCTGTTGGTCGAGGTACCCGAGCTGATGGGTGGGCGATTCGAACAGCTGCTGTGCAAAGAAGTATTCCAATCATCACGACGACGCCAGGTTTTAGCGCCGCAGTTGCCGGGATAAAGTCTCTTCGCAACGGTGAGCTTGATTTAGCATCGCTACAGGAGTGGCTTGCATGAGCACTATAAACAAGTCTGCCGCGCAGTTGATGGCTCCGATTATCGCCAATAAAAGAGTTGGTTCCTACCACCAGATTATTATTGCCGTAGGAGATTTGGTTAAGAATTGTCGTCCTGGTAATTTCATTGCAATATCGGTCGGCGGAGATTCGAGTCGCATGATTTTGCGCAGGGCTTTTGCGATTTCGCGAACCTCTGAGAGTGCGCAATATGGCGGCACGGTTGAACTCATTGTTGCTCCACACGGTTCGGGCTCTCGCTGGCTTGCATCACAAAGCGAAGGCGCAGAAATCGATGTTGTCGTTCCACTTGGAACAGCATTTGGAATTCCGACCGAACCCATTAATGCGCTACTTATCGGCGGCGGATATGGATCTGCTCCACTTTTCGGTCTTGCTGAAGTCCTCAGAAACCGTGGTTGCCGCACAGATATGTTGCTCGGTGCCAGCGTAGGAGAGAAGATTTATGCTCCGATGGAAGGTAAAAGATCGGTTAATTCACTACAGATTTTTACCGAAGATGGTTCTATGGGCGAGAAGGGTCGCGTTACCTCGCGTTTATCAAGCATTATCGCTGAGCGCGCCATTGACGTTATTTACTCATGTGGGCCAATGCCAATGTTGAGAGCTATCACCGAGATTTCAGAGGCGAGTGGGGTCATTCATCAATGCGCTGTTGAGGAAGCAATGGCCTGCGGAGTCGGTATATGTATGACCTGCGTTCTGCCCGTTAAAGACAGTTCAGGATCGATTTCAATGAAACGCTCATGTATAGATGGTCCGGTGATGGATGGTTCTACTGTCTGTTGGGATTTAGTTGGTAAGAATCCGGTGGATTTTTAAATGAGTAACCAACTCGACTTTTCTACGACACTGGGAAATGCCTGGTTTCCAACTCCACTCTTTACAGCGAGTGGCTGTGCAAGCAGTGGAAAAGAACTTGCGCAGTTTTTTCCGCTCAAAGACATTGGTGCTGTTGTAACAAAATCTGTCATGACCAAACCCCGTCATGGCCGAGCGACCCCTCGTATGGCTGAAACACCATCAGGAATGCTTAATTCAATCGGATTGCAGGGCCCTGGTATTGATGCCTTTCTCGCAAACGATTTGCCTTGGCTACTTTCACAAGGAGCTCGAGTTATTGTTTCTATCGCCGGTGAAACTTCCGATGAGTACGGTGTTTTAGCAAGAAAATTGCGAGCAGCATCAGGGATCAGTGCGATAGAGGTTAATATTTCATGCCCCAATGTTGAAAATCGTGGATTGGTCTTTGCTGCAGATTCAGAGGCATCATGTCGGGTTATTGATTCTGTTCGTAAAGTCATTGGTGGTGAGATCCCGATAATTGCCAAACTCACTCCGGATGTCACTGACATTACGAAGATTGCGCGGGGAGTCATCGACTCTGGGGCCGATGCCTTGGCTCTCATTAATACTGTTTTAGGTATGGTAATTAATCTTGAAACGATGAAACCTCACCTTGGCGGCAAGACAGGTGGTCTATCAGGCCCTGCAATTAGACCCATAGCAGTTCGTGCGATTTACCAAGTTCATAGCGCTATGCCGGAGGTTCCGATTTTAGGAATGGGTGGTGTTGCCTCAGGACGTGATGCGTTGGAGTTGATTCTCGCTGGCGCTTCTGGAGTATCCGTCGGTACCGCTAGCTTTGGAAATCCAACAGCAATAGTCTCGATTCAAAAAGAACTTGCTCACCTCTTGCAAGCCCGTGGGTTCACAGCGCTACAGCAAGCGATTGGCTATGCCCACCGCGGTGAATCAGTTTAAGGAAAGCAGAATCAATAGATGACCTCACCCATAATCCTCGCCGTCGACACTAACTCGCTAGACATTGCAAAGAGATGGATTGATGCGACTCGCGAGAGTGTGGATATCTACAAACTTGGCCTGGAGTTTTATCTCACCTTTGGAAGTGAAGGTATCCGTTCGATTATCGATGAGTTCGGTGTTGAAATCTTTCTTGATCTCAAATTGCACGACATCCCAAAGACGGTTTCTTCAGCTACTTCAGCAGTGGCGTCCCTGAACCCAAAGTTTTTGACCGTTCATGCAAGCGGAGGCAGCGCTATGGTAAGTGCTGCAGTAAATGCTGCGCCTCGTGTTGGTATCACTGCTGTAACTATCCTCACATCATTATCAGAGGATGAACTTTTTCGAGTTGGTTTTGCAAATCCTGCATTGGAGAGCGCTGTAGCGTTAGCAGAGCTCGCAACTTCTGCAGGCGCCCAAGCGATTGTCTGCTCACCATTAGAAATCGCGGCAATTCGCGCAGTTGTCTCAAATGAGGTCAAAATCATTAC
>JBIKSV010000018.1:0-19092 GCA_044348425.1 Candidatus Planktophila sp.
TGTCTCGCCAGCCTTAGGTGGGTTCTTTGGATCCCAACGAACGATTACCTGAACACCTTCATCTGATGAGTTAGCAAACTTAACGTTGCTATCTGCAGGCTTTCCGTAAACGAATGCATCTGAGCCAAGCTCTTCAACAACCTCAACGAGAACGTGGAAGCCCTTTGATGCTGGTGCCCATCCTTCTGGACGAATACCAACTGTTACTGATGAACCAGCTGATGCAGGAACATCGATATCGAGATCACCAAGGTGAGCCTTGCCACCAGAGACAGGAGCTACAAGAAGGTTCATAGCAGGAGAACCGATAAAGCCTGCAACGAATGCATTTGCTGGCTTCTCGTAAAGATTGCGAGGTGAATCAACCTGCTGCAATAGTCCATCCTTAAGAACTGCAACGCGATCACCCATAGTCATAGCTTCAACCTGGTCGTGCGTTACATAAACTGTTGTGATTCCGAGACGACGCTGTAGCGCTGCAATCTGTGTACGAGTTGCAACACGGAGCTTTGCATCAAGGTTTGAGAGAGGCTCATCCATCAAGAAGACCTGTGGTTCGCGAACAATCGCACGACCCATAGCTACACGCTGACGTTGTCCACCTGATAGAGCTTTTGGCTTGCGCTCTAGGTATGGCTCAAGGTCGAGCAACTTTGCTGCTTCAAGGACGCGCTTTGCGCGCTCTGCCTTATCGACTCCTGCAATCTTCAATGCGAAGCCCATATTTTCTGCAACAGTCATATGTGGATAGAGCGCATATGACTGGAAGACCATTGCGATATCGCGATCTTTTGGAGCGACATTTGTTACATCGCGGTCGCCGATGAGGATACGTCCACCATCGATCTCTTCAAGTCCCGCCAACATACGAAGTGATGTTGACTTTCCGCAGCCTGAAGGGCCAACGAGAACGAGGAACTCACCATCTGCGACGGTGAGGTTGAGCTTATCTACAGCAGGTGCTGTTGTTCCTGGGTAGATACGTGATGCATTTTCGAATACAACTGATGCCATTTTGCGCTTCCTTATCCGGGCAGGTACGTGCCCGACGGTCCGTAGGGTAAGGCGCTGACCGGTTGGCCAGCGCGCTCAGGGTATAGCGCCGTAGCGTCAAAGGGAAGGGGCTCGCTATAATTTACCCACTATGGATATACCCCCGAGTGGCTCAATTCTTGCCCCGATCGCTTTAGTCCTATTCCTTATCTTCCTCGGCGCCCTCTTTGTGGCCGCCGAAATCGCACTTATCTCCCTGCGTGAAAGCCAGGTTCGCCAAGTAGCCCTGCGCGGTCGCCGCGGTGCCAAGGTTGCCAAACTCCATGCCAATCCAGGTCGCCTGCTGGCCGCGGTACAAATTGGCGTCACGCTCTCAGGTTTTCTCTCTGCCGCACTTGGTGCAGAAAAACTTGGCCAATTTGTTATCCCGTGGCTAGAAGATCGCGGTCTCTCAAATTCTGCAGCCAATACCGCATCACTTGTTGGCCTCACACTTGTTATTGCCTACATCTCACTCGTCTTTGGCGAGCTAGCGCCGAAAAAGCTTGCGCTCTTTAGAGCCGAGAGCATTGCAATGTGGTCTGCCGGATTTATTGATTTTATTGCAAATGCATTTCGGCCAATCATCTGGCTTCTCTCCAAATCAACCGACTTAGTCTTGCGCATCTTCGGTATTGATTCCAAGGAAGAGCGCTCGCAGATGTCCGAAGAAGAGCTCCTAGATCTCGTTGCAGGACATGCAGCTTTGACTGATGAAGAGCGCGATATTGTTGAAGAAGTATTTAACGCATCAGAGCGCCAGGTTCATGAAGTCATGGT
This sequence comes from Candidatus Planktophila sp., assembly GCA_044348425.1. Taxonomy (GTDB): domain Bacteria; phylum Actinomycetota; class Actinomycetes; order Nanopelagicales; family Nanopelagicaceae; genus Planktophila. The sequence continues at coordinate 1,813 of JBIKSV010000018.1, forward strand.
TCCGCGCACCGAGGTTGATTTTATTGACGGCTCTCTATCCGTTGCAAAGGCGATTGCCATTGCCTCTGAAAAATCACATTCACGTTACCCAGTGGTTCGTGGATCATCGGATGAAGTGATTGGTTTTATTCACGTTCGCGATCTCATCGATCCATCTCTCATTAATTCTCAGGCAAAGATTCAAGAGCTCTGCCGAAACATTATGTATTTGCCAGGGACCAAGGGAATTCTCCCTGCCTTGACGGAGATGCGTGCGCAGCGCCAACACCTTGCCATCGTTCTTGACGAGTACGGGGGAACCGATGGAATCGTCACCCTCGAAGATTTAGTGGAGTGCCTTATCGGTGATATTCGTGATGAATATGATGGCGATGAGCAAGACATCAGCGTTGAATCACTGACAGGTGACTTTGAGGTCGATGGCCTGATCTCACTAGAAGAACTAGCTGCTGATGCGGCAGTTGAGATTCCAGAAGGCCCATATGAGACTTTAAGCGGATTTGTGATGCATTTCCTTGGGCGTATCCCTGTCGAAGGCGACATTGTTAAGGTCAACGGAATCCAAATAACCGTCCAATCAATGGAAGGTAAGCGGGTTGGTCGCCTCTTGATTTCGCGCAGCTCATAATCAAACTGGCTGGTGCAAGGAATCATGCGAGAATATCGCCATGAGTAAGAAGCGAGTACTTTCAGGCATTCAGCCAACGAGTGATTCCTTCCACCTCGGCAATTATCTCGGCGCAGTAAAGCAGTGGGTAGATCTTCAAGAAACACATGATGCTTTTTATTGCATCGTAGATTTGCATGCATTAACTGTCGAAACCGATCCGGCTTTGCTCCGCAAGCGCACTCTCACATCTGCTGCTCAATTGTTGGCACTCGGTATCTCGCCTGAAAAATCTACGCTCTTTGTTCAATCACAAGTACCGCAACATAATCAATTAGGTTGGATTATGGAATGCATGGCGGGCTTTGGTGAAGCCAGTCGCATGACGCAATTTAAAGATAAGTCTTCCAAGGCTGGAGCAGATGCTGCGCGAGTCGGACTCTTTACATATCCCATGTTGATGGCCGGCGACATATTGCTCTATCAGACCAATCTTGTTCCGGTCGGTGAAGATCAAAGACAACATATCGAGCTGACTCGCGATATCGCTGGCCGATTTAACTCTAAATACGGCGAGACTTTTCGGATTCCAGAAGGCTTTATTCTTAAACAAGGCGCGAAGATTTTCGATATTCAAGACCCAACTGCGAAGATGAGTAAATCATCTGGTTCTGGGGCAGGCCTGATTGATATTTTGGATACTCCAGAAGTTAATGCCAAGAAATTTAAGAGTGCCGTAACCGATGCTGGACGCGAAGTGAAATTAGATCTCGCTGAAAAACCTGGAATCAGTAATTTATTGACAATTCATTCAGCCCTCTCAGGTAAATCTATTGCCGAGCTCGAAAATGAATTTGCTGGAAAAGGTTATGGTGACTTTAAATCTGCAGTTGCCGAGGTCGTTGTTGAATACTTCAGGCCAATTCGCGCACATGCGCTCGAGCTCCTTGAGGACGAGGCGCATCTCATCTCGATTCTTCATCAAGGTTCTGAGAAGGCCCGTTCGGTTGCGCAACTGACAATCGATGCGACCTATAAAAACTTAGGGATTGTTCTCTAGTGAAACGCTATACATTTACACGCTTTATTGCAGTGGGCTCCCTCGCCCTTTCATTCCTTAGCTTGCCTGTAGCAACTGGTGCAGAGAAACCGGTGATTTGTCTTGCTTATGATGAAGGTGGACGCGGAGATCAATCCTTCAATGATGCAGCCGCGTTGGGATTGCAAAAAGCACAGAAGAAAAAGACTTTCACTCTCGAAACCGTAGTGACAGATGGATCCATCCAGGATCGCGAAAAGAGATTGCGTTCTTTGATTTCAAAGAATTGCGAGCTCATTCTTGCAATCGGCTCAGGGTATGCCCCTGCGATTGACCAACTTACTTCCGAATTCGGCAACGCATCTTTTGCCATCTTAAATGACGCTTCTCTTGAGAACGCCAATGTTGCTTCGCTTGTTTTTTCAGATTCACAAGGTGCTTTTTTGGCAGGCCTGAGCGCAGCCCTTGTAAGCAAGAGTGGCAAAGTTGCGATGCTTGCGGCTCCAAATCAAAGTGCTAGCTATGAAAATGGTTTTAAGGCGGGCGTAATTGCTTCCAAGAAGAAAGTTTCATCGTCAGTGAGATATGTCGAGGGAACGGGGGCGCAAGAGACGCGCGCTCTGATTGCATCTGGTGCGGATGTAATTTACTTAGCATTACCAGGGTCGAATTCGACAATCCTCAAGACTGTCGTTTCAAGCAACAATCAGAAAACCAAAAAAGGTGATTCGATAGTTGGGCTCATTGGAGTCGCTCCGGATCAATTCTTATCAGTTGCTCCCGCGAATCAAAAGTTTATTTACGCCACGGTTGTAAAGCGGGTTGATGTCGTCATTGAAGATGTCATCGACAAGGCTCTCTCGGGTGGCCTCTATACCGATGTGCTCGATGCCGAAAAAGGTATCTACGGTTTCGAGTATGGAATCTCAGGTAATGCGATTTCCCTCACAACCTATCTTCCCGCCCTTGCCGCCCTCACCCCGGTGATAAACCGGGCGGCGCAGCAAGGGGCGAAGATCAAGCCTTAGGTAGCACTCGATTCTATAAAGTTGTGGTTGAGAGTTTTCCAATTTGTTTTAAGCCACGCTTGAGAAATGGTGGCCAATTTTAGGTTTATTGAGCCTAGAAAGATAAGCTCACCCCAGAAATTCATTTCTAGTTCGTCTGGATATAAGCACAATTTCAACTCATCTCAATCTCTTGGAGGAATCTTGAAAAAGACAATCAAGCTTGTTGCAGTATTTGCTACTGCATCCCTCGCATTCGGTTTTGCTCCAGTAGCAACCGCAGCGACAGCAACAAAGGCATGCCTTGCACTCGATACAGGCGGCGTAGATGACAAGTCATTTAACGCATCAGCTTGGGCAGGCGCAAAAGCAGCTGCAAAGAAAAATTCATCAGTTACAACACCACAGCCTCTTGGCGCAGCATCAAGTGCTGATTACGCACCAAACATCAAGAAGCTTGTCGATGCTAAGTGCGACATTATCATCGGAGTTGGCTTTGCGATCAACGATGCAATCGTTGCCGCTGCAAAGGCAAACCCAACAGTTAAGTTTGCAATTGTTGACCAGGACGGTCTTTCAGATGGTAAGCCACTTGCAAACCTCAAGCCACTTCAGTTTGCAACAAACGAGTCTTCATTCCAGGCCGGATACCTTGCTGCAGCAGTTTCAAAGACAGGTAAAGTCGCAACTTACGGCGGACTTCCTTTCCCATCAGTAACCATCTTTATGGATGGATTTGCTAAGGGCGTAGCTCACTACAACAAGATCAAGGGCAAGAACGTTCAGGTCCTGGGTTGGGATATCAAGACTCAAGAAGGAACAATGGTTGGTGGCTTCGGTGATTCTGCTAAGGCACTCCAGATCTCAAAGAACTTCGAGCAGCAGGGTGCAGACATCATCCTTCCTGTCGCAGGTGGACTAGCTGGTGCAACAGCCGCTAACTCAATCGCATCAAAGAAGTCATATGTAATCTGGGTAGATACTGATGGATTCGTATCTGCAAACAGCTACCGCAAGGTTCTTCTTACTTCAGTTATGAAGCGCGTTGACCTATCAGTACAAAACGTAATTCTCGATGTTGCGACTGATAAGTTCTCATCAAAGGGCTACTTGGGCACATTTGCCAACAAGGGTACTCAGCTTGCTCCGTACCACGATCTCACCAGCGTAGTTCCATCAGCGCTTCGCCTTGAGGTTAGAAAGCTCGGAATCGATATCATGAATGGCAAGATTTCAGTTAAGTAATTAACTAAACTTCTTGTAAGAGCGGGGCCGATGATTTTTCATCGGCCCCGTTTTCTCTTTGTATAAAGCGAATTTACCCAGTAGATTGACGCTCATGTCCCTCGAATTACGTGGCATTACCAAGCGCTTTGGCGCCCTCACTGCAAATGATTCAATTGATCTAAAAGTTGAATCCGGTGAGATTCACGCGATTTTAGGTGAAAATGGTGCGGGCAAATCAACGCTTATGAATATTGTTTATGGCTTACTTGCCCCCGATGAGGGAACAATTTCAGTAGACAACAAAGTTCTTGATATCCAATCTCCGCTCGATGCTCTTGCAGCTGGCATAGGTATGGTTCACCAGCACTTTATGTTGATTCCTGTCTTTACTGTTGCTGAAAACATTGTTTTGGGTCACGAACAAGTTAAAGGCCCCGGATTTCTAGATTTAGAGAGTGCGCGTCGCGAGATTTTGCGAGTCTCAGCTGAGTTTAATTTCGATGTTGACCCTGATGCACTTGTAGAAGATTTACCTGTTGGAATCCAGCAGCGCGTCGAGATTATTCGCGCCCTTATTTATGATGCAAAAGTTTTGATTTTGGATGAGCCAACAGCGGTCCTTACACCGCAAGAGACAGATGAATTACTTCGCAATATGAAGAAGTTGCGAGATCAAGGTACTGCTATCGTCTTTATCACCCATAAGCTCCGCGAAGTTCGTGAAGCAGCCGATAAAATCACAATCATTCGACGTGGCAAGGTTGTAGGCACCGCATCACCATCGGCGAGCCAAGCTGAACTAGCAACTCTCATGGTGGGACGCCCAGTATCACTCGATGTCGATAAGAGCGCACCTAAGCTAGGCAAGGTCGCACTCGATGTCCGCAATTTAACTGTACGTGATTACACGGGGCGAGCACTCGTAAAGGGTATAACTTTCTCAATTCAAGATGGCGAGATCCTCGCGGTCGCTGGCGTTCAAGGTAACGGGCAGAGCGAACTTGCTGAAGCGATTGTGGGACTGCAAGAACATATCGAGGGCGAGATTACTCTGGACGGAAAGAACCTTGCTGGTGCATCGGTGCGGACAGCTCTGCACTCAGGTATCGCTTTTATACCTGAATCCCGTGAAGAAGATGGATTGATCTCTTCATTTAGTATTGAAGAAAACCTGATCTTAGATCTTCATGATTTACTTCCATTTTCAAAGGGTGCAGCTATCTCTCAATCAGCTGTTGCCGAAAATGGTGTAACAAGAGTTGCAGAATTTGATATTCGAGCGCTCTCGCCGAAGGATCCTGCCTCATCACTCTCTGGCGGAAATAAGCAGAAAGTTGTATTGGCCCGTGAACTCTCTCGCCCGGTACGACTTGTTGTCGCCTCACAACCAACTCGTGGACTTGATGTGGGCTCGATTGAATTTGTTCATGAACGGATTATTGCTGAGCGAGATTCAGGCCGAGCAGTTCTGCTCTTTAGCACCGAACTCGATGAAGTAGTCGGTCTAGCTGATCGTATTGCTGTCATGTATCGCGGTGAATTTATTGCAATTGTTCCTGCAGATACTTCTCGAGAAGAGTTAGGTTTATTAATGGCAGGTGTCAAGAAATGAGAAAAGTTTTACAGAAAATCAAGCTTCCTATTCTTGCCCTAGTTGTGGCGCTCTTTGTGAGTGGACTGCTCATCGCATTCTCCGACCCAAAGGTTTTGGCCCTCAAGGGCGATCCATTAGCGATGCTAGGAAAGGCGCTTTCGATTGCAGGTTCGGCATACTGGGCGCTCTTTCGCGGTTCAATTTATGATCCGCAGTTGGCTGATACGGGATTCTTCGGAGGCCTCTATCCGCTCTCAGAAACAATAGTTGTTTCAACTCCGCTGATTCTTACCGGACTATCGGTAGCACTTGCCTTTAAAGCAGGGCTCTTTAATATCGGAGCGCAGGGACAATTTATTGTTGGTGCTATCGGTGCCAGCTATGTTGGTTTTACTTTTGAACTTCCAATAGTTCTTCATGCGTTAGCAGCAATTGCAGCGGCAATCATTTGTGCAGGCCTCTATGGTGGATTCGTTGGTCTACTTAAAGCCCGTACTGGAGCCCACGAAGTAATTGTGACAATTATGCTCAACTATGTAGCGAGCTATTTCTTGCTCTGGTTACTTAGCACAAAGGCATTCTTACGCGAAGGTCGTATGGACCCAATTGCTCCTGAGGTTCTTGAGAGTTCACGATTGCCACGTTTGGCTGGTCAGGATTACCGACTTCATGCCGGAATTTTTATCGCCCTCCTTGCAGCCACCGCAATCTGGTGGTTACTCAATCGCAGTACGCTCGGATTTAAATTTAGAGCGGTTGGCGCAAATGCTAAAGCGTCACGTACTGCTGGAATCTCTGTTGCAAAATCAACAACATTTGTAATGGTGATAGCTGGCGCTCTCGCCGGACTTGGTGGCGCCGTTCATATTCTTGGCGCTGATCACGCACTCACCAATGAAGTAGGAGGCAGTTTTGGATTCGATGCAATCACAGTTGCGCTCCTTGGTCGCGGAACTCCGCTTGGCACTGTTCTAGCAGCTCTTCTCTTCGGCGCCCTGCGTGCTGGTGGATTAACGATGCAGGCAAGTACTGAGACACCGCTCGATATTGTTCTCATTATTCAAGCGCTAGTAGTTCTATTTATTGCAGCTCCTGCTGTAATAAAAGCAATCTTTAGATTGAAGAGCGTCGATGAAGGCCAAGCAATGGCCTCGAAGGGATGGAACGGCTGATGTCATCCTTTAACCCAAAGAATATGTCTGCACCAGAGCGCCGTAAATTCCGCGGTCTAGTCACGATGTTTGTGCTGTCTCTATTTGCAATCATCGTCTTTGCTTATCTGCCTAAAGAGAGCGCACCTGTTACTTACGGCTTTGTACTTGGGGGAGAGTGGATTCTTCTTAAAGAGTGGATTATTGATTCAAAGACGGCATCAACTCTCTTTGCAATTCTCGCGCTCTTAACAACCTTCTTAGCTACCTTCCTCTTTAAAGTTAAGCGCAGTTCGCGCATCGTAAGTTTCATATTCGGTTCTGCATTTTTGATGTCTTTCCTCTCATGGGCTGCATCTGGAAAGTTTGTTCCCTTTACCGGACTACTTCAGGGTGCGCTTCTGCTATCCGTTCCATTGATTTTTGGAGCTATGGCAGGCGTGATTTCAGAGCGATCAGGTGTCATCAATATTGCAATTGAGGGCCAATTACTGGCAGGTGCTTTTGTCTCAGGAGTCCTAGCATCGCTCTTTGCAAATAACTGGCTTGGGCTGCTCTTTGCTCCATTTGCTGGCGCACTTATCGCACTCCTTCTTGCTGTGTTTGCAATTAAGTACGGAATCGATCAGGTGATCCTTGGCTTCGTTCTCAACGTGCTTGTAATTGGCCTCACTAACTTCTTCTACAAGAAACTGTTGATCCCTTACCAATCAGATTGGAACTCAGCAGTTGCCTTTGTTCCGATTGAAATACCTTTGCTCTCGAAGATTCCTGTGATTGGGCCAATCTTCTTCGCACAGAGCATCATCGTTTATTTGATGTATATCGTCGTTACTTTGATTCACATCACGCTCTTTAAGAGCAAATGGGGACTACGTACTCGCGCAGTTGGAGAGCACCCAACTGCAGCTGAATCCGTAGGTATCAATGTAAATCGCCTTCGCTTCAAGAACGTGATCCTTGCTGGAGCTATTGCAGGTCTAGGTGGCGCCTTCTTCACCTTGGGAGCAGTCGGATCATTTAGTAAGGAGATGACTGCAGGTAAAGGATTTATCGCACTCGCAGCGCTCATCTTTGGGCGCTGGAGCCCAATGGGAGCAGTCGGAGCAGCTTTGATCTTTGGCTTTGCCGATAATCTGCAAGGCCTTCTTACAATTATTGGAACGCCAATTCCATCTGAATTTATGTTGATGGCGCCTTATATTGCCACCATCATTGCCGTCTCTGGTTTTATCGGAAAAGTTCGAGCGCCGGCGGCAGATGGAATTCCGTATAAACGCGGCGGCGGTTCACGCTAGTGGAGATTAATTGGGAGCAACTGCGCACTGAAGCGGTTGCTGCGATGAAGAAGGCTTATGTGCCTTATTCGAAGTTTCCGGTAGGCGTCGCAGCCTTGGTAAACGATGGGCGCATCGTCACAGGGTGCAATGTTGAGAATGCTAGTTATGGCTTAACTCTCTGCGCTGAATGCGGTCTCGTCTCATCTCTGATCTCTTCAGGAGGCGGACGACTTGTTGCATTTGCTTGTGTCGATATTGCTGGCAATCCACTGATGCCGTGTGGGCGTTGCAGACAGCTCTTGCAAGAGCATGGTGGTTCAAATCTTCTGCTTATGACAGATCAAGGTGTGAAGCCATTGAGCGATCTATTGCCGTGGGCTTTTGGCCCCGAAGAGATCGAGAGCAGACTTTCGTGATTGAACCATTCGCTGCTGTAGAGATAATCGCAGCTAAGCGAGATCGCAACGAGTTAAGTGATCCGCAGATTGACTGGGTTGTTGATGCCTACACACGCGGCGCAGTTGCCGATGAACAAATGTCAGCGCTACTTATGGCGATTCTTCTTAATGGCATGAACTCTCGCGAAATATCTCGCTGGACTAACGCGATGATCAATAGTGGTGAGCGAATGAATTGGTCTTCACTTGATCGCAAGACAGCCGATAAGCATTCAACAGGTGGTGTCGGCGACAAAATTACTCTTCCACTTGCACCGCTCGTTGCTGCATGTGGGGGAGCGGTTCCTCAACTTTCTGGTCGAGGCCTTGGCCACACAGGTGGAACTCTCGATAAACTTGAATCAATTCCAGGTTGGCGTGCCTCACTTTCAAATGATGAAATGTTGCAAGTCCTTAAAGATACTGGCGCTGTTATCTGCGCAGCTGGTGCAGGTCTTGCTCCCGCTGATAAGAAGCTTTATGCCCTCCGCGATGTCACCGCTACAGTTGAAGCGATTCCACTCATTGCCTCATCAATTATGAGTAAGAAGATTGCTGAAGGAACTTCAGCGTTAGTACTTGATGTAAAGACTGGCTCAGGTGCCTTTATGTCAGACCCTGCCAAAGCGGGCGAGCTGGCCCGTACCATGGTGCAGTTAGGTGTTGATGCCGGCGTAAAGATGCGGGCACTAGTAACTGCCATGGATGTTCCGCTAGGGCTTACCGCTGGAAACGCGCTTGAAGTGCGTGAATCAGTTGAAGTTCTTGCCGGTGGTGGACCAACAGATGTTGTTGAGTTAACAATATTGTTAGCCCGCGAAATGATTGATGCAGCTGGGATTATCGGTAAAGATCCTGCCGATGCACTTAAAGATGGCAGTGCGATGGATCATTGGCGCCGCATGATTACTGCCCAAGGTGGGGATCCAGATGCTGCGCTGCCGGTGGCTCGCGAACAACATATTGTTACAGCAACCAATAGTGGAATCATTACGACAATGGATGCGATGAAGGTTGGCGTATCTGCTTGGCGCTTGGGCGCTGGACGCTCCAAGCAAGGAGAAAAGGTTCAAGCTGGTGCTGGTATTGAGATGCATGCAAAACCGGGCGATTACATCGAAGCGGGTGCTCCGCTTTTCACCCTCCATACAGATGAAGCACCTCGATTTGAGCGTGCGCTTGAGATTCTTGAAGGCGCTGTTGCGATCGTTGAAAATGGAACCGTTAATCGTCTACCACTTGTAATAGAACGGATTGAAGGATGAGTACAACAAATCCAGATTTATTAAAGAAACCGAACGAAGGGCAAGTAAAGCGTTTACCAAAAGCCCTACTGCACGATCACCTTGATGGTGGTTTGCGTCCAGAGACAATTATTGAGATATCAAAAGAGATCAACCATTCACTTCCAACTACCGATCCCGCTGAATTAGCAGAGTGGTTCCGTGCTTCTTGCGATTCCGGCTCTCTTGTTCTCTACCTTGAAACCTTTGCCCACACTGTTGCAGTCATGCAACGTCGTAAGGATGTTGTTCGTGTTGCCCGTGAATGCGCAATTGACTTGGCCCGCGATGGCGTTGTCTATGCAGAAGTCCGTATGGCCCCTGAGTTACTTACAACAGGCGAACTAGATTTACCAGGCGCGGTTGAAGCGATTCTCGAAGGTTTCCGACTGGGAGAAAGTGATGCCCTTGCCGAAGGCAATAAAATTCGTGTGGTTTCACTGCTGTGCGGAATGCGCCAGAATAATCTTTCACAGGAAGTGGCAGAGCTTGCGGTCAAGTATCGCGATAAAGGCGTTGTTGGATTTGATATCGCTGGTCCAGAAGATGGTTTTCCGCCAAGCGATCAGCTCGATACCTTCGAATATCTGCGTCGCGAGAATGCTCATTTCACCATTCACGCCGGCGAGGCCTACGGTCTTCCGTCAATTTGGGAAGCAATTCAAATCTGTGGTGCAGAGCGCTTAGGACACGGAGTCCGCATCGCTGACGATGTTGACTTTAACCATACACCACCACGTTTGGGGCGCCTTGCTTCATATGTGCGCGACCGTCGCATTCCTCTAGAAATGTGTCCGTCATCAAATATTCAGACAGGTGTCGCAACAAGTTTTGCAGATCACCCAATTGCAAAGCTCGCCAAGCTTCGTTTTCGCATCACACTCAATACCGATAATCGCTTGATGTCGGCAACTTCAATGTCTCATGAAATGAATCAACTTGTTAAAGAGTGCGATTGGACTTTCCAGGACTTGCAGCGCGTCACCATCAACGCTCTCAAAAGTGCCTTCATTCCCTTTGAAGAACGACTTGAAATCATTGAAGAAATAGTTAAGCCAGCATTTGCTCAGATTGCTGGCGAATAGATGAGGAGCAATTAATGGCGCACAGTAAATACACCCTCAAGCAGGTTGCCAAGACAATCGACTATGCCTTGTTGCGCCCGGATATGACCCGCGAAGAAGTGCGCGAAGGTTGTCAGGTTGCACTGAAATACGATGTCGCCTCTGTCTGTTGCAAGCCAGCCGATGTCGCATTCTGCGCAGATATCCTGCGGGGTAGCGATGTTCATGTTGGAACCGTTGTGGGTTTCCCTCACGGAAACTCTGCGACTTCTGTCAAAGTATTTGAAACTAAGCAGGTAGTTGCTGATGGAGCGACTGAAATAGATGTCGTGATCAATATTGGCTGGATGAAGTCAGGGATGTATGACGAGGTTCGTGATGAACTTGCTGCAGTTGTGGCTGTGGCGTCGGGCAATCAAGTCAAAGTAATTCTTGAAAATGCCTATCTCACCAAAGAGGAGATTGTAAAAGCTTGCCAGCTCGTCGAAGCATCGGGTGCTGACTATGTAAAGACTTCAACAGGGTTCGCACCTACCGGGGCAATTTTAGAAGATGTTGTATTAATGCGTGCATCTGTTTCTCCAAAGATCGAAGTCAAGAGCGCAGGTGGCGTTAAGAATCTTGATATGTTATTGGCATTTATGGATGCTGGTGTAAAACGAAGTGGTGCAAGTGCGGCAGCTGCGATGCTCGATGAGTTTAAAGAGCGTTTCGAAAGCTAAAATCAGCTTGTAAGAAAAGTTGTTAAAGGTCCTCTCAACTGATCCAGTGCCTTTGCTGCTTCCTTACTATCTTTTGTAATCACTTCGATGTAGCACTTCATCTTCGCCTCAGTTCCAGACGGTCTGATGATGATGCGAATCCCACCGGCTAACCAAATCCTTAAGCCATCTGTGGGTGGCAGAGCATCTGTAGGTACATTGAGATCATCAATCTTCTCGACGGCGATTCCGGCAATCTCTGCAGGTGGGTTCTGGCGTAGAGACGAGAGCAGCCTGGTGATTGCTCCCATATCTGCTACCCGTATTGAGATTTGCTCTGTGCCGTGAAAACCATGGCGAACCCATACTTCATTGAGGAGATCAAGCAGGGTGAGGCCATCGCGCTTGAGATCGGTAGCAATTTGCGCGAGAAAAAGCGCTGCCGAGATACCGTCTTTATCATTCACGGTATCTGAGTCAACGGCATAGCCAATTGCTTCTTCGTACCCAAAAGCTAAATCTTCAATTTTTGCAAGCCATTTAAATCCTGTGAGAACTTCTTGAAAGTGCACATTGTAATGTGCGGCAATTTTTCGAAGCGCAGATGAAGAGACAATCGAATTTCCGAAAGTACCCGATGGATGTTTTCTGGCAATCCATTCACCAAAGATGACCCCTAGTTCATCCCCGCGCAACATACGCCAACCGACAACAGGGTCATTCACTGCTGCAGCGCAACGATCGGCATCAGGATCATTTGCAATAACTAAATCTGCACCAAAATCTCTCGCCTTTGCCAGAGCTAGGTCGATAGCACCTGGTTCTTCAGGATTTGGAAAAGCAACTGTTGGAAAATCGGGATCGGGCGTGCACTGCTCATCGACTAAAATCAGCGTTGCAAATCCTGCATGGTTAAAAACACGTTGCACTATCTCGGTTCCAACACCATGCATGGCGGTATAAACAATCTTGATATCACCTGGACGAGGCGCAATCTTTATTGTGCGATTGATGTATTCAGTGATGACATCTTCGCCAAGTACGGTCCATTTGTTTCCACGCGGTTGTGATTTAAGTGAGGTGATTGCCGTTATTTCGTCGGCAATGAACCCATCTGTTGGATTGATAATTTGCGATGAGGCATACTTAATTCCATCGGCATCAGGCCCGATATAAACCTTATAGCCATTATCTTGCGGGGGATTGTGACTTGCTGTCACCATGATTCCCAGATCGCAACCAAGCTGTGCTGTTGCAAAAGCCAGAACAGGAGTCGGTAGCGGACGCGGCAGAATATAGACATCCATGCCAGCACCGCTGAGAATCTCGGCACTTTCAATGGTGTAATCCTCTGACCCATAACGAGCATCGCGGCCAATTACGACCTTCTTCATTCCGCGCTTGCTCATATAGGAAGCTAAGCCAGCGGCGGTACGTCCAACAACAGCGCGGTTCATACATGATGGACCAGCACCGATTGGGCCACGCAAGCCCGCGGTTCCAAATTGCAAGAAGCCGTTAAAGAGTGGGTTTAGCGAAGCGATGTCGTCATTATCGAGATATGTCTGAAGCTGTGCAGCGGTTACTGGATCAGGATCATCAGCAATCCAGGCCTCGACCTCGCTTCGCAGCTCTGCTCTAATCATTAAATTCGTTCTTAAACTATCTTTGGAATTACATTCTTAAGAAGTTCGCCCATTCGGCTAGCGGCAGCTTTTCCAGCAGCAATTACCTCTTCATGGTTAAGTTTTTCACCAGTCATGCCGGCGGCTGCATTTGAGACGAGTGATATGCCAAGAACTTCAGCGCCAAGAGCATGTGCTGCAATAGCCTCAGGCACGGTCGACATTCCAACAAGGTCTGCACCCATAGTGCGCATCATTAAAATTTCCGCAGGTGTTTCATATGTTGGGCCACGCCAATGAACGTAAACACCTTCTTGCAGTGAAGAATCTTCGACCTTAACAATTTCACGAATGCGCTTGCTGTATAAATCTGTGAGATCAACGAATGTAGCACCTGAAAGTGGAGATGCCGCGGTTAGTGAGATATGGTCACGAATCAATACGGGTTCACCAACTTTGTACTTAGCATTTATTCCGCCACAAGCGTTGGTAAGAATTACAACATTGCACCCAGCCTTAACGGCGGTGCGAACTCCGTGAACAACAGGTTCCATCCCTTTGCCTTCATAGAGATGGGTACGCCCCAAGAAGACAAGTGCGCGAATAGTTTTATCACCACTCTTGATCTCATAAGAACGAACTTTGCCAGAATGTCCTTCAACGGCAGGAGCTGCAAATCCAGTAATCTCATGCGCATCGCATTCATAAGCGGGAGTACCAAGAGCATCTACAGCAGTTACCCAACCCGATCCCATCACCAGCGCGACATCATGAGATGCGACCCCGGTCCGCTTGGCTATCTCGCAGGCAGCTTCTGTTGCTGCGGCGAGTGGATCTGTGTAAAGCAGGTTATCTTCTCGAGAATCAGTTGAGGTCATGCCTGAATAATCTCACAGAGAACGGTTCCGCTCGAAACGCTCTCTCCAACAACAGCTTTCAATTCTCTGATTACTCCATCTTTATGGGCGTTAAGTGGCTGTTCCATCTTCATCGCCTCAAGAACGATTATGAGATCACCAGCTGCGACAGTATCGCCCTCTTTGACTGCAACTTTAACCACAGTGCCCTGCATTGGGCTTGAGAGGGCATCTCCGGTGGCACCAGCAGCTGAGGCAGCTTTGGCACGGTGGCGCTTAACAACTGGCTCCGGTGCATGGACGAGGATTTCAAATCGCTTTCCATTGACCTCTGCAATCAACTTCTCTGAGACTGCATTCGTTTTGATATCTGCTACCACTGGCGCATACATCGGAATCTCATTGATAAATTCATTTTCGATATAACTTGTGTAGACATGAAAATCATCTGTGAATTTAGGATCACGAACTATCGCTCGATGAAATGGAAGTGCCGTTGCCAGCCCTTCGACACGAAATTCATCGAGAGCTCTGCGAGAACGCTCAATCGCTTCTTGACGCGTTGCTCCTGTGACAACCAGCTTGGCAAGGAGTGAATCAAAGTTTCCGCCAATCACATCACCATTTCTGAAGCCAGCATCAACGCGAATTCCTGGCCCAGTTGGAATCTCCCATTGGGTGATGCGACCTGGTGCCGGCAAGAAAGAACGACCGGGATCTTCGCCATTGATTCTAAATTCAATCGAGTGCCCACGAATAACTGGATCATCAAAACCAAGTGGTTCTCCCATAGCAATTCGAAATTGCTGGCGAACTAAATCAATGCCAGTTACTTCCTCAGAGACAGGGTGTTCTACCTGAAGTCGGGTATTGACCTCGAGAAAAGAGATTGTTCCATCGAGACCGATAAGAAACTCACACGTACCTGCACCAACGTAACCTGCCTCTTTCATAATTGCTTTAGAAGCGCGATAGAGCTCCGCATTCTGTTCATCGGATAAAAATGGAGCAGGCGCCTCTTCAACAAGTTTTTGATGGCGGCGCTGCAAAGAGCAATCGCGAGTTGAAATAACAACTGCGTGGCCAAAAGAATCAGCTAATACTTGTGTTTCTACGTGGCGAGGTTTATCCAAATAACGCTCGACAAAACATTCACCGCGTCCAAAACCTGCGATAGCTTCACGGACAGCAGATGCAAAGAGCTCTGGAATCTCTTCAATAGTGCGGGCAACTTTAAGACCGCGACCACCACCACCAAAGGCGGCTTTGATTGCAACAGGCAATCCATGTTCGCGCGCAAAGGCAATAATTTCTTCTGCGTCATTTACCGGATCTTTTGTACCTGCAACTAATGGTGCACCAGCTGCTGATGCAATGCGGCGAGCGGAAACCTTATCTCCGAGAGCGCTAATGGCAGCAGGCGAGGGACCAATCCAAATCAACTTTGCATCAATGACCGCCTGTGCGAAGTCAGCATTTTCAGAGAGAAAACCGTATCCAGGGTGGATCGCATCTGCGCCAGAAACCTTGGCGAGAGCAATGATTTTTGGAATATTGAGATATGTATCTTTTGCTACAACTCCATCGAGAGAGAATGCAAAATCGGCACTTCTAGCATGTAATGCATCGCGATCCTCCTCTGAATAGATGGCGACAGATTCAAGACCATGATCTTTGCAAGCACGAATGACTCGAAGCGCGATCTCGCCACGATTAGCAATCAGGACTCTCTTCATTAGGCGCCCATCTTCTTAACTTGTGGCCAGGTATACCCAAGCTCTTTTATGGTGCGACGGAGAAATGGCATTGAAATTCCGACCACATTTGTATAGTCACCTTCAATGACAGGGATAAATGGAGAGCCAAAGCCATCGAGAGTAAATCCACCTGCAACCTTGAGCGGCTCACCCGATGCAACGTAATCTGCGATTTCTTCTTCATTCATTACATCGAAGGTTACTTTGGTTGTGATGCGATCAGCGATTTCAATACCTTTTTCCGTATCGATAATGCAATGTCCAGTATGGAGCCAGCCGGAGCGCCCACTGATCTTGCGGGCTCTTTCGATTGCAACAGCAGGAGTTTCAGGCTTTCCGAATGAGATGCCATCAACGTCAAATGTTGAATCGCAACCAATGATAATCGCAGGATAATCAATGATCTCGCGCACTGTGTGTGCCTTAGCAATTGCAAGTGCAATAACCATATCTGCAGGGCTCATAGATGTGAAAAAATCTGTCTCTTCATCAACGTGGCTGACAATGACTGTCGGGTTTAATCCCGCACCCTCCAGCAATCTGCGACGGGAAGTTGATTGCGAGGCTAGGACAATGCGAGGCATTACTCAAATCTCCTTGCCCCGAAAGTAATCTGATTTGGAAGCGGTTGTCGAAGTTGTGGCAAACCAAAGACGCTTCTCTTAATCACAGGCTTAAGTTCTACCGCTTTGTGATTCTTAAGAACAGCTTGAAGCGCAATGACTTCTTCCTCTGTTGGGTTGCCGGATGCGATAGTAAATTTCATATTTAGAGTGGAATATTTCCGTGTTTGCGGGCAGGCAAGATGTCACGTTTGGTCTTAAGTGTTCTAAAGGCCTTTGTGATGTATTGCCTGGAATCCTCAGGTTCAATAACGCTATCGATGGTTCCACGTTCAGCTGCCAGATATGGATTTGAGAATTTTTCAGTGTAATCAGTGATGAGCTCTGCACGCTTGGCCTCTACATCATCACTGCCGGCGAGCTCTTTACGATAAAGAATATTGACCGCACCCTGGGCTCCCATTACTGCGATTTCAGCGGTTGGCCATGCGAAGTTGATATCGCTACCAAGATATTTAGATCCCATAACAATAAAGGCACCGCCGTAAGCCTTGCGAGTAATCAAAGTAACCAGAGGGACAGAAGCTTCAGCATAGGCATAGAGCAATTTTGCGCCACGACGGATAATTCCGTTCCACTCTTGTTCGATGCCTGGCATGAATCCGGGCACATCAACGAGAGTCAGAATTGGAATATTGAAAGCGTCGCAGAATCTCAAGAAACGAGCCGCTTTTTCTGATGAATTGATATCGAGAGTTCCGGCCAGCTGTGAAGGTTGGTTTGCAATGATTCCAATTGATTGACCCTCGATACGCGCAAATCCAACAACGATATTAGGAGCATAAAGAGAATGCACTTCTAGGAATTCAGCTTCATCGACTAGTGCTTGGATGAGCTTCTTCATATCGTAAGGCTGATTTGGGCTATCTGGAATCAACTCATTGAGGGCTGTATCGCTCGCCTTCTTATCGAGTGTTTGGGTAGGTGGCAGAACAGGAGAGCCATCCATGTTATTTGAAGGCAAGTATGAGAGGAGGGCTTTTACATAATCAATCGCATCCGCCTCTGAATCTGCCATGTAATGAGCA
>JBIKSV010000089.1:0-4839 GCA_044348425.1 Candidatus Planktophila sp.
TTCCTTTGGGTGACGAAATCGCTGCACCAATTCATTCCGCCCGTGCAAATCTCTGTGCTGCAACGATGCAAGTTATCGCCAACGGTCTTGAATTGTTGGGCGTAAGCGCACCGGAGCGTATGTGATGAGCAACCAAAATATGTGGTCAAAGAATGTCATCTTTAAAGATGGCCAGCTGTATCTATCAAGTATTGCTGCAACTGAGTTGGCAAAAGAGTTTGGTACCCCAACATTTTTCTTAGATGAAGAGGCATTTCGTACTCGCGCACTTGCGTGGTCAGAGGCGCTAACAGCTGAATTTGGCTCACAAGCCGGTGGAGTTTTCTATGCCGCAAAATCCTTTATCTCAACTGCAGTTGCGCACTGGATTGCAGATATGGGTATTGGAATAGATGTCTGTACTGGGGGAGAACTCGCTGTAGCACTCGCGGGAGGAATCAGCCCCAAAAAGATTGAGCTCCATGGAAACAATAAATCAGTATCTGAAATCGATAAGGCAGTTTCAGTCGGTGTAAAAACAATTGTGATGGATTCACTCTTTGAAATTGATCGCGTAGCAGCTGCCGCCCGCAAATATGGCACACGTCAACCAGTCTTTATCCGTCTAACGCCTGGTATTCAGGCACACACACATGAATCCATTTCAACTGCACATGAAGATGTGAAGTTTGGTTTCTCGATTGCTTCGGGTGCTGCTTGGGAAGCCGTAGAGAAGATAGCGGCTCTTCCTGAGCTCGAGCTCAAAGGCGTTCATTGCCATATCGGATCGCAGATTTTTGGCACCGATTCATATGAAATTGCTGCCGATCGATTGCTTGCATTTATGGGACGTTATCGAGATGCATATCAGCGAGAGTTACCTGAACTCGACCTCGGTGGCGGATACGCAATTGCCTACTTACCAAATGAGATAACCGTTGAGCCTGCAGATGTAATCCCTGCTCTCGGACGTGCGGTTCGTGAAGTTGCAACAAAATATTCATTAGCGCTGCCATCAATTTCAATCGAACCTGGTCGCAATATTGTGGGACCTACGATGTTTACTCTTTATGAAGTAGGCACCGTCAAGGATGTAACAATTGAAGATGGCTCTGTTCGCAAGTACATCTCTGTCGATGGTGGCATGAGCGATAACGCACGAACTGCTCTTTACGATGCCGAGTACTTTGCATGCATTGCATCTCGAAATTCTTCAGCACCTCTCGTGCAATCGCGTATTGTCGGAAAGCACTGCGAGACAGGAGATATCATCATTAGAGATATCAAATTTCCAGCCGATGTTGCCCCAGGTGATCTCATCGCAACCCCGGCAACCGGTGCATATGGCAGATCGATGGCCAGTAATTACAACCATGTTCCAAGACCGCCTGTTGTCGCCGTTATTGCGGGAAAAGCCCGCGTAATTGTCCGCCGTGAGACTGAGGAAGATTTACTCGCACTTGATGTCGCCAAGATGTGAAAGAATTGGCAGATGAGCCCAGCAGATAAACCCGTTCGTATCGGCATGCTCGGCTGTGGCGTAGTTGGCAGCGAAGTAGCTCGACTATTGCTTGCTGATTCAGCTGAGCTCTCTACCCGTGCCGGTGTAAAGATCGAACTCGCCAAGATTGCGGTTCGGACTCTCAAAGATTATCCAGGGATTAATCCTGCTCTCTTTACTACCGATCCATTCTCAATCGTAAATGACCCAGAGATCGATCTCATTGTTGAGGTAATGGGTGGGATCGAACCCGCTCGCGAACTCGCGCACTTAGCAATCAAGAATCGCAAATCCATCGTCACTGCCAACAAGGCTTTGCTGGCTAGCCATGGAGCCGAACTCTTTACTGCGGCTTATGCGCAAGGTGAAGATATTTACTACGAAGCATCAGTTGCGGGAGCGATTCCGATTATTCGCCCACTTCGCGACTCACTTGTCGGAGATTTCGTTACCCGAATCATGGGCATCGTAAACGGCACAACAAATTACATTCTTACTAAGATGCACGAAGACAATAAAGAGTTTGCAGTTGCTCTCAAAGAGGCGCAAGAACTTGGATATGCAGAGGCAGATCCGACA
The DNA here is from genome assembly GCA_044348425.1 of Candidatus Planktophila sp. Taxonomy (GTDB): domain Bacteria; phylum Actinomycetota; class Actinomycetes; order Nanopelagicales; family Nanopelagicaceae; genus Planktophila. The sequence continues at coordinate 2,060 of JBIKSV010000089.1, forward strand.
GCTGATGTTGAAGGCTTCGACGCTGCCGCAAAGGCCGCGATTCTTTCAGGCTTAGCTTTTCACACTCGCGTCACCGTTGGAGATGTCTATCGCGAGGGAATCTCACACATCACCCTCGAAGATGTGCAGCTAGCTAAGTCACTTGGCTACGTCATCAAACTTCTCGCTATTGCTGAATTAACTCCAAAAGATGAAATTTCTGTGCGCGTTCATCCTGTGATGCTTGAGGCTGCTCATCCGCTGGCTTCTGTCCGCGATGCATTTAATGCCGTCTTCGTTGAAGCTGAATCTGCTGGACCGCTGATGTTCTACGGTCGCGGTGCTGGTGGTGCACCAACTGCATCAGCGATTCTTGGAGATGTTCTAGCGGTCTCACGTCACATTGCACTGAACTCAGTTGGACAGCGCGAAACAGATTATGCCGATCGCGATATTGCTCCAATCGAGACAACAAAAACTAAGTTCCTTATCCGCCTGGAAGTTAAAGATAAATCAGGTGTTCTCGCTGCAATTGCTCAGGTTTTTGCCACACAAGGGGTATCAATTCAGACTGTTGATCAGAACGGCCGCGGAGCTGATGCCGAACTCATCATTGTGACTCACCTTGCAACTGAGGGAGAACTCAAAGCAACTGTTGCTGCCCTCAAGAAGATGGATATCGTCTCAAATATTTCAAGCGTGATTCGCGTAGAAGGAGCAATTGCATAATGGGCATCTTTAGCAAGAAGCGCGAAGGTGCTCATCAATGGCGCGGAGTAATTGAGGAGTATCGCCACCGTCTTCCAGTCAGTGCGAAAACTCCGATCGTTTCTCTGCGCGAAGGTGGCACACCACTTATCTATGCATGCCATTTATCAGAGATGCTCGATAACGAAGTCTGGGTAAAGTTTGAAGGCGTCAATCCAACTGGATCATTTAAAGATCGCGGAATGACTATGGCAATTTCCAAAGCTGCTGAAGATGGCGCAAAAGCCGTAATCTGCGCATCAACCGGAAACACTTCTGCTGCAGCAGCTGCTTATGCAGTTAAAGCTGGAATGGTCCCTGCCGTCCTTATTCCACAAGGAAAAATTGCAATGGGAAAGTTAGCTCAAGCCGTTGCACACGGTGCGACACTTTTGCAGGTAGATGGAAACTTTGATGATTGTCTCGTGCTTGCACGCGAACTTTCAGAGAACTATCCGGTCTCACTTGTAAATTCAATCAACCCTTATCGCATCGAAGGTCAAAAGACCGCGGCCTTTGAAGTTGTTGACTTAATGGGAGATGCACCAGATATTCACACACTGCCTGTTGGCAATGCTGGAAACATCACTGCATATTGGAAGGGCTACAACGAATATCTCGCTGATGGTTTATCAACCCATGCACCTGCTATGTGGGGTTTCCAAGCAGCTGGGGCCGCGCCACTTGTATTGGGTCATCCAGTAGATAATCCAGAGACAATTGCAACAGCGATTCGCATTGGTAAACCTGCATCATGGGACCAAGCAATCGCAGCTCGTGATGAATCTAGGGGTCTGATCGATTCTGTTACCGATGAAGAGATTTTGAGCGCCTACCGAATTCTTTCGTCAAAAGAAGGAATTTTCTGCGAGCCATCTTCTGCTGCAGGGCTAGCTGGTCTTATTAAATACAAGGCCGCTGGAAAGTTGCCAAAAGGCAAGAAGATTGTCATCACTTGCACCGGTAATGGGCTGAAAGATATTCCTTGGGCGCTCGAAGGCGCTAAAGATCCAGTAGTTGTTCCCGTTAATGCTGATGTGGCAGCTGCCGCCCTTGGCTTGAGCAAAGCCTCTGGATAATTAAGGTTGCATCATGAGCAAACCAACTTTTAAGGCGAAGCCAATGCAGGTAGAAGTTCCTGCATCAACTGCCAATCTTGGGCCTGGCTTTGATTCTTTTGGATTAGCACTAACCATGCACGATCGTTATGTCGCGCAGGTTTTAGATGATGTCATTCTTGATATTGATATCTCTGGAGAAGGCGCAAATGAACTTCCTCGTACAGATAAGAACCTTCTCGTTAAGGCGATGCATAAGGGATTTGATTATTTAGGTGGTCGACCAAAGGGTCTGGCAGTTCGTGCGCTCAATGTAAATCCACATGGCCGGGGACTTGGTTCATCGGCGAGTGCGATTATTGGTGGATTGGTTTTAGCACGTGCCCTTGTTCTTAATGGCGAAGATAAGCTAAATGATCAGCAACTTCTTTCACTAGCAACAGAGATGGAAGGCCACCCGGATAACGTTTCTGCCGCACTTTATGGCGGGGCAACTATCTCTTGGTTTGAAACCGTTAAAGGAAAGTTAAAGGCTGATTCAATTCAGTTAAATGTTGATACTCGCATTCGCGCAATTGCTTATATTCCGGCTCAACCACTAGCAACTGCAAAGGCGCGAAAGTTATTGCCTGAGTCAATTCCTTTTGTTGATGCTGTTCGCAATACATCTAACGCCGCAATTTTGAGCCATGCTTTAACTCTGCGCCCAGATCTATTGTTTGTAGCGACAGAGGATTTTCTTCATCAAAGTTATCGCGCCCAGGCGATGCCAGAGTCGATAGCCTTGATGAATAAACTTCGCAGAGCAGGCGTAGCCGCCTTTATCTCAGGTGCTGGACCAACAGTATTGGCGCTACATACCGGCAATCAGAATGATGTCGAAGAGCTCAAATTAGCTGGCGGAAGCGCATTTGTAGCCCACCCGCTAGAAATTGCCTCTCGTGGAGCCACCCTGCTATAGTTTTGCCACCAAGGTCGCCTAGTTACATAGGGCGT
>JBIKSV010000090.1:0-4780 GCA_044348425.1 Candidatus Planktophila sp.
GAATTTTTGACAAAGTACTTCCCCAATCCATGGTTTTCGTTCTACCCTCAGCACAAAGTAAAGAGCTTGCTAGCTCTTGTCAAGAGAAAATTTAAGTGAAATCTAGGGGGAGTGGCAATGGAGAGAGTCTGTTTCACATTTGATATTTATGCTGGCAAGGAAGCTGAATACAAAAAGCGCCATGATGAGATCTGGCCTGAGCTTGTCGAAGCCCTGCAAGAGTGCGGCTTCCGCAACTACAGCATCTTCCGCCGCGGCCTAACTGTCGTTGGTTATCTCGAGGTCCATCCAGATAGCGCGACTGCTTTTGCAAAGCTCGGTGCATATGAGGTTAATGCAAAGTGGGCTAAGTGGTTTGAGGATGTCATTGTTAATCTTGCAGATTCACAAGGTAACCTAATGAAGCTTGATGAAGTCTGGCACCTGGATTAATTGACTGGGATTAATCAACTGGGATTAATCGGGTATCTTTCCCACCATTAGTAAGTAGAGAGAGGTTCTCATGGAACGTGTAGGTTTTCGTCTTCAGGTAAAGAAATCGATGATGGAGGAGTACAAGGTCCGCCACGCAAACGTCTGGGCAGATATGTTGCAGGCTCTCAGAGATACGGGTTGGACAAATTACTCACTCTTCCTCGATGAGAGCGATGGAACCCTGATCGGCTACGTTGAGTGCGAAGATTTTGAGGCTTCCCTTGCCGCTATGGGCGCGACTGAAGTCAATGCGCGCTGGCAGGCAGATATGGTCTCGTTCTTTGAATCGCTCCCGGGTGCAACCGCCGACAAGAGCTTCACGAGACTCAACCACGTTTTCTATCTACCGTAAAAAGCCATATAAATCAGGGCCTTTAGCCACCCTACTGAAACGAGGAACCCGCTAGTGAAGCGCTACAAAGTCATATCAATACCTGGTGACGGGATCGGTTTGGAAGTAACTCCACCCGCCATGCAGGTTGTCGATGCGCTTGCTCAGAAGTATCAATTCGCTGTGGATTGGGATTTAGTTCCTTGGGGTTCAGAGTATTTCCGTAAGCACGGGCGCATGATGCCGGTTGACGGGTTAGAGATAATGTCGAAATACGATGTGATTTATCTCGGAGCAATTGGTGCACCGGATATTGCTGATACTGAAACGCTGTGGGGACTTTTAATTCCTATCCGCCGTGACTTTGATCAGTACATCAATCTTCGCCCGATTCGTAGCTATAAAGGAATCGCATCACCGCTCAAGAGCGATAAAGAAATTGATATGGTGATTGTCCGTGAAAACACCGAAGGTGAATATTCTAAAGTTGGTGGTCGTTATTCTCAGAACACTCCTTATGAGACCGCTCTTCAGGTAGCAGTTTTCTCTCGTCACGGAATCGAAAGAGTGACACGTTACGCAGTAGCCCAAGCTCAAAACCGCCGTAAAGAAATTGTCTCTGCCACAAAATCAAATGGCATTATCTATTCGATGCCGTTCTGGGATGAAGTCGTTAACTCTGTTCTTAAAGAGCATCCAGAAATCAAGAACAGCCAAATTCTTATTGATGCTCTGGCAGCAGCTTTAGTGTTGCGCCCTGAAACCTTCGACGTAATTGTTGCCTCGAACCTCTTTGGAGATATTCTCTCTGATCTAGCTGCAGCGCTAGTGGGCTCTATCGGAATCGCACCTAGCGGAAACATCAACCCAGAACGTAAGTTCCCGTCAATGTTTGAACCTGTTCATGGTTCTGCACCCGATATCGCAGGTAAAGGAATCGCTAACCCTGTTGGTGCGATTCAGGCAGCTGAGATGATGCTTGACCACCTAGGAGAAGCAGCCGCAGCGGCAGATATCCGAAAAGCAATCACAGCGTTATTTGCTTCAGGGGTATCAACAAAAGACCTGGGCGGAAGCGAAAATACAGCGAGTTTTACTGAAAAACTGCTCAAAATAATTTAAGGCAATCGAAGGTAAGAGTCGAAACTAGCCTTCAACAGTAGCAATTGGTGTGCCAGTTTTAATCTCATCGCCATCTTTGAAGAATGTTTCGATGATTGTTCCGGCAATAGGTGAAGGCACTTCGACAGTTGCTTTATCGGTCTCAACATCCATCAGGTTATCGCCAACGGCAATTACATCGCCCGCCTTTTTATGCCAAGTAACAAGGTAAACCTCATCAACAGTCTCACCTACGCGAGGCATCTTGATAGTCATCTTCATCTTATTTCCCCTTTGACTCGGCGTAAATATTTTTAAACATGGCTGAAAGCTCAGGATTTGGATCTTGAGTTGCTTGCTCAACGACAGATGCAATCATCGCAGCAGTAGATTCTTTCATCGATGCAATTTGGTCAGCTGTAATCTCTTTACGAGCAATGAGATCTGTCTCGGTGACCAAAATAGGATCACGCTTCTGCCACTTTTCAAGTTCTCCCTCTGGACGATAGAGAGCTTGGTCAGCACGAGAGTGACCAGAGAAACGATAAGTCTTAGCTTCGATAAGTGTTGGTCCACCACCGCTGCGAGCACGTTCTACCGCCTCAGTTACACCCTTGCGCACCGCATGGATATCCATACCGTCTAGCGCAAAGTGTGGCATCGCATAACTTTCTGCACGCATATGTAAATCTTCGATTGGCGTAGTGATATCAATGCGGCTGTACTCGCCATAAACATTGTTATCGCAGATAAAGACAACAGGTAATTTCCAGATGGCAGCTAGATTGAGGCCTTCATGGAATGCACCAATGTTTGTGGATCCATCACCGAAGAGCGCAACGCTGACGCGCTTTGATTTTTGAACCTGGAAGGCAAGTGCTGCCCCTGCTGCAATCGGAATACCTGCTCCGATGATTGCAGAGGTTGGCAATAATCCAACGCTGGCATCACACATATGCATTGATCCGCCAACGCCACCACAGCATCCAGTCGCCTTACCCATGATTTCAGCAAGGACTGAGTGGGATGAAAGGCCGAGAGCAAGTGATATTGCGTGACTGCGGTAAGTGCCCGCTAACACGTCATCTGCATTAAGAATTGATGCAATGCCGACCGCTAGCGCTTCTTGACCGACAGCTAAGTGAGTTGTTCCGCGAATGCTGCCTGCTGCAAAGAGCTCATTGGTGACTCTTTCGAACTCACGGATTTCGAGCATACGTTGGTAGCACGCGATGTCATTTCCGTAGAGCTCTTTACGTCGATCTAGTGATGTTGTTGCTTTACTCATTTTGCTACCCCCTCTTCAACCCACCATGGAGCAGGTGCATCTGAATTCTTAAGTGCGTAATCGATTTTTTTGATGATGTCTGCAACTTGTGGGATAAAGCGCGCTTCAAGTTCACCGCTATATGGAACCGGAACATCAGGAGTTGTGATTCTAAATGGAGTCGACTTTAAATCAGCAAAGCTAGTGCGCACGACTTCAGAGATGATCTCTGAGCCCCAACCACCGCTGACGGGAGATTCTTCAATAACAATCAAGCGACCTGTTTTCTTAACAGAAGCACGAATGGTTTCGCGATCCCACGGGACAACAGTCTGGAGATCAATGAGGTCTGCTGATACGCCAGCTTCCTTGATTGCCTTTTCGGCGATACCCACCATCTGTCCTGATGCAACAATTGTTACATCTTTACCAGTGTGGCGTAGGTGTGCCTTACCTATTGTGGCGATGATGCTGGTATCTACCTCACCGCGCTCTGCATAAAGAATGCGTGGCTCAAGAACTACAACTGGATTAGGATCTTGAATTGCTGCACGCAAGAGACTGTATGCAGATTGTGCATCACTTGGCATCAGTACTTTCAAACCAGGTGTAGCCGCGAGCCAATTTTCAAGAGTTTGTGAATGTTGAGAACCAAAGCCAAGGCCAGAGCCAACTGATGCGCGAATCGTCATTGGTACAGAGAGTTCGCCGTTGCTCAAGTAATGCATCTTTGCGCCCTCGGTGACAAGAGCATCAAGTGCTACACCAAGAAATTCGATAAACATGATTTCAACAACAGGTTTTAATCCCATCATGGCAGCGCCAACTGCAGCTCCAGTAAATGCCATTTCAGAGATGGGAGTATCGCGAACACGGACCGGGCCGAACTCATCAAGGATTCCCTCAGATGTCTTAAATGGCCCTTCAGCTGCTGCGATATCTTCACCGAAAAAGATCACTGAATCATCAGAGCGCATCTCGTCTGCGAGTGCTGAGACGATTGCTTGGCGAACGCGCATGGCACCCATATTGACTCCAAAATCTCTTAAAAATGTAACTGGAAACGATTGCAAGAATAATTAAGTTGTGGCCGAGAGTCAACAATTAAAGCTGCAAGATGAGTCACTCCGCCACTACGGGGTAAATCTTTTGATTTGGTTCAATCCTGATGCACTACCCCGACCAAAAACCGCTAGCGCCATCTTTCGGGAGGCCTCATCAATCATCGCGCCTTTATAGATTGCCGCGCCTTTTGCTCCTCCGGCTGCAGATGTGAAGTATTCATATGCCTCCAGTAGGCAGGCAGCATCATCGAATCTCTCTTGGGAGGGAGTAAAGATTCGGTGACAGGGATCGATTTGATCTGGATGAAGTACCCATTTGCCATCAAAACCCATAGAAGCTGCAACGTGAGCGGACTCTTCAAATTTCGAGACATCACGAACTTCTAGAGTTGGCCCATCAAATGCTGCTACTCCTGCTGCTCGCGCGGCAACCAAAATTCTCATTAAGGCGTACTCGTGTGAAGTGACGGTTTCGGAGGTTGACCCTAAATCTGCCATGAAGTCTGCGGGACCAAAGTTAAGAGATGCCACGCGCTCGCTGGC
>JBIKSV010000019.1:0-18300 GCA_044348425.1 Candidatus Planktophila sp.
CGATTCCTTCTTCAACTGCTGCGCGAGTAGCTGAGATTGCATCCTCAAGGCGGTGCTTCTTCTCCTTGAGTTCAACTTCAGTGTGTGCGCCAACCTTGATTACACAGACTCCACCAGCAAGCTTTGCGACGCGCTCTTGCAACTTCTCACGATCCCAATCGGAATCTGAAGCAGCAATCTCGTTGCGAAGTTCTTGTACGCGGCCTGCGACAACCTTGGCATCTCCTGCACCATCAACGATTGTTGTTGCATCCTTTGATATAACGACGCGACGGGCGCGACCGAGATCTTCGATTGTTACTGCATCAAGCTTCATGCCGATATCAGATGAGACAACGGTTCCACCGGTCAGGATTGCAATATCTTGCAACATCGCCTTGCGACGATCTCCAAAGCCAGGTGCCTTAACAGCAGCTGATGTAAAGACTCCACGCATACGGTTTACAACCAAAGTTGAAAGCGCTTCGCCTTCTACATCTTCAGCGATAATCATCAATGGCTTACCTGATTGCGCAACCTTTTCAAGGATTGGCAACAAATCAGGGAGCGCTGAAATCTTATTGGCAGAGATGAGAATGTATGGGTCATCCAGGATGGCCTCCATACGATCTTGATCTGTGACGAAGTATGGAGAGATGTAGCCCTTATCGAATTGCATACCTTCTGCGAATTCGAGTTCGAGCGCAGTAGTTGACGCCTCTTCTACTGTGATAACGCCATCTTTACCGACCTTATCCATCGCCTCTGCGATGAGATCTCCGATTGCGCGATCTTGTGCAGAGATAGTTGCGACATCGGCAATCTCTGCCTTATCTGCAACTACTGATGCATTCTCGCGAAGGCGTGCTGACACGGCAGCAACCGCTGCTTCAATGCCAAGCTTGAGATCCATTGGCTGTGCGCCAGCTGCAAGGTTGCGAAGGCCTTCTTTGACCATTGCTTGAGCTAGGACTGTCGCTGTTGTTGTTCCGTCACCGGCAACATCGTTGGTCTTTGTAGCAACTTCCTTGACTAACTGCGCTCCCATATTTTCTACAGGATCAGAGAGTTCAATCTCTTTTGCAATTGTGACGCCGTCATTTGTAATGAGCGGTGCACCAAATGATTTTGCGATAACGACGTTGCGCCCCTTAGGACCGAGCGTTACCTTGACGGTGTCAGCAAGAATGTTGACACCGCGTTCCATCGAGCGACGAGCTTTTTCGTCGAATTCGAGCATCTTTCCCATGAGAGTCTTGGCCCTTACTTCTCGACGATTGCGAGAATGTCGCGAGCTGAAAGAACTAGGAAGTCTTCGTTACCTGACTTAACTTCTGTTCCTCCATACTTGCTGTAAAGAACTACATCGCCAACTTTGACATCCATAGGAACGCGGACGCCATCATCGAAGCGTCCAGGACCTACGGCAACGACTGTGCCTTCCTGCGGCTTCTCTTTAGCTGTATCAGGGATAACAAGACCTGAAGCTGTAGTTGTCTCTGCCTCATTCGCCTTAACGACGATGCGATCTTCTAGTGGCCGTAGTGCCATGGTTATTTCTCCTTCAATTAGCAGTGTCGGACTGAGAGTGCTAAATCTAGTCCTAGAGGCTCACACGCTCAACTTGGAGGCTGGATTGAGCGTCAAAGGCCCCTTGAGTGGCTGAGCGGCCAGCTGAGACCATCACTGAGCCCAGAGATGCCACCATCGCCCCGTTATCGGTGCACAGGGCTGGGCCCGGAATCCGAAGCTCGATGCCTGCTTTTTCGCAACGCTCGGTAGCAACCTGGCGAAGGCGCGAATTAGCCGCCACTCCCCCAGCAATGACCAGCGAATCGATCCCCGATGATTTACATGCCGCCAGCGCCTTGAGCAGCAAGACATCGACAACCGCTTCTTGAAAAGATGCCGCGACATCGGCGCGAGCGAATGTTGGTGTTGCCTCGATATATCGGGCAACTGCGGTTTTTAATCCAGAGAAAGAAAAATCATAAGGGCGAGTAGCCCAATCATTTGAATTTGTTAATCCGCGCGGAAAATCAATTGCGGATGCATTGCCACTGCGTGCATCGATATCAATTGCGGGACCACCCGGAAAACCTAAATCGAGAATGCGTGCAATTTTATCGAAGGCTTCGCCTGCTGCATCATCCATTGTTGCACCGAGTTTGGTAATCGAACCAGTGATGTCATCAACTTGCAGAAGCGATGAGTGTCCACCGCTAACCAATAATGCGATAGTTGGTTTAATAGCTTGGGTATGTGTTAAGTAATCAACAGAGATATGTGCCGCTAAGTGATTAACTCCGTAGAGCGGAATATCTAAACCTTGGGCAAGTCCAGCGGCTGCTGATGTACCAACCAGCAGTGCTCCCACCAGGCCAGGACCTGCGGTTACTGAAATCGCATCGAGATCCTTTAGCGAAACTTTTGCCTCTGCCAACGCACGATGCAAACTTGGGATCATCGCCTCTAAATGAGCGCGCGATGCTATTTCTGGGACTACTCCCCCAAAGCGCGCATGTTCTGTAACGCTTGAGGCAATCTCATTTGCCAGCAATGTGCGACCGCGCACGATTCCGATTGCGGTTTCATCACAGGATGTCTCAATACCAAGTACTAGCGGTTCACTCATGAGAAGTCCTTCCTCATGACATGGGCATCTTTTCCGGGACCGTAATAATCCATGCGGACTGAAATTTTTGAGTAGCCCAGAGATTGATATAAAGCTATGGCGCCCTCATTAGAGGTCTCGACTTCTAACATGATTGCACTTGCGCCACGATCGATTGACCAGGCTTCGATCTGGCGAATGAATTCGCGAGCTATGCCTTTGCGGCGATAAGCCGGTAGGACAGCGACCGTCAATATATCTGCTTCAACACCTGGGGCTGGCAAGAAAACACCGCAATATCCAATAACGGTGTTGCCATCTTCTGCCACTGACATAAATCGCGTCTTTGGTATCCCAGCAAATTCTTCTTTGAATTGCGCAGTTGACCATGGCGAATAAGGAAACAATTCTTTCTCATACGATGCCAGCACAGGAATATCCAATGCAATCGGTTGACGGTAGGTAATCATCTATTGGCCGTCGCTACTGCATCAGGTCTACGCAAATACATCGGCTCCAAAATATTTTGAGACTTTGCAAGAGCAACCATTTTTAACGGTGACGGAAAGCGATCGATAACAAAGCCTTCTACCTCGTCTGGTTTATTTACTGAAGGTCCTTCGACCCGCTGGCCCCCTTGGTATCGCGCCCAGTAAATCTCTTTTCTCCGTGCATCAATTGCAGCTATGTAATCTTCTTTATCAATCTCAACTTGTATATCAATTGCATCGAGCGAACAGATACCAATCACTGGGATCTGGCGAGCCAGAGCAAAACTTTGTGCGAATGCGATACCCACACGCAACCCCGTAAATGGCCCCGGTCCCATACCTACTATTACTTGATCTGGTGCCGGGCCCGCAGCAAGGGCTTGTGCAACGAGTTCGCTTACTGCGCGACCGTGATCTGTTGCGCCCACATGAGTTTCGTGAAAGAGAATGTTGTTGCCATCTAATAACCCGACAATAGTTTGAGCCGTTGCGGTGTCTATAGTGAGCGAGATTGTCATAGCGAGAATCCTGACCAGCGCGCGCCCACTGGATTGATTGAAACTTCGCGAATCTCACCACTGCGATCAATAGTGATTTCAAGGCGCTCATCACTTAAACGAGCAGATTCTTGCCCGCCCCATTCGATTACTGTGACGGCGCTCTCTGCGGCTGAATCCAAGTCGAGATCATCGAGAAATGCTGCTGCTCTATCGCCATCGAGCAAACGATAAATATCCACGTGGATAAGTGGCAGCGGGCCGTTGTGGGTCCGTGAAATTACAAAGGTAGGAGAGGTGATATCGGTAAAGCCAAGGGCAGCGCCAATTCCTTGAACAAGAAGGGTTTTACCAGCACCCAATGGGCCATTGAGCAGAATCAAGTCGCCAGCTTTTGCCTGGGCACCAATTTCTTTGCCGAGTGCAAACATCTCATCTGGTGTGGCAATCTGCATGGCTTAAGGATAGTTTACGAAAAAGAAGAAGGGCCCCTCGTGTGAGAGGCCCTTCTTTACTGCTTTATCGCTTGTGGCAAGCCACGGTGCGATTATTTGCTGAAGTCGTACTTCAACTCAGCTGGGCGATATTCAAGATCATCATTGAGATATGGAGCTCTCTTGATAATCAGTTTGATTGAACGCTCGCTTGGGACCTTTCCAGTCTGGGCAGAGATAGCAAGTAAACGAACCCATGCCATCATCTGCTTCTTGGTGAAGTCCTGGTGGCCTACACCTGAGACAGCTGCTGGTGCCCTCAAGTTAGGAAGTCCAGCTGCTGTGTATTCGGTGTAAATCTCAGGTGTCATTGCATAGAGAGCGACAGTGTTAAATGTTGGTGCTGGACCAACTGGATTTGCCTCCCACTTTGCTAGTTCTGCCTCATGGACCGCACGCTTGCGATCGAGGTTGCGCACTGAGTTACCAGGAAATACCAGACGATCAGCTTCGTTAGACAAAGTGATTGTTGGAACCTTTGAAGTAAATGTTGACTTATCAAGTGCCTTGAACTTAGCAATTGCATCAGCATTACCTGTTACGCGAGGAGCTGCAGAGAGCACACCAAGCATTGCGTTGATTCCGTCATCTCCACCAAGACCGAGATTGAATCGAGCTGCATCCACCTCATCGAGAAGTGATGCCCAATCTGTCTTGGTGTTGTCGTAGAAGCCAGGGCCTGTGATCTCAGAGAGTGATTGTCCGGCCAATACACCGGTGGCTAAGGCCTCCTGCATATTTTCAAGGACGGCAACTGTTGAGTTGATGCTTCCTTCAGGAATCAATGTACTTGTTGAGATTCCATCCATGTGAGCACTCTTGGTTGGAATACCAATCAAGAGACCTGTCAGAAGGAGCGCTGAACGTTGTGGAATTGGACCACCAGCAAGTGCTGCTGGGAACTTAAGTGGTGCGCCTCCAAGGTCTGTTGACCAACCAAGAAGAAGCGTGCCCATCTTTCCGAGCTCTTGAGCAGAGAGAAGGTGTCCGTTCGGACCCTTAACGCCAAATGCTGCACAACCCTTAATGGTTGGGTCAAAGAAGACGCTAAAGATATGCATCGCATCACAGAGTGACTGAATTGAGTCAGCAGGTGAAGGAGTCAATCCAGCCAAGAGACCAACTGCATCTGCGTACTTTGGATACTTCTCTGTGAACGGTGTAATGATTGATCCAGCTTGTGATGATCCGTAAAGGACCTTCTTCTTGATCTTTGAACCGTACTTAGCGATTGCTTCATCGAAGACCTCTTTGAGCATCTCAACGCGAGCAACGTTGTTCCAGCCACGCTGACCTGCAACTACGCCATCGTATGCAGCGATTGCATGTCCTGTGCGAAGCATCTCAACGGTGACATCTTGCTTTGTTGAATTGCTGTATGGAGTCATCTCCTGAAGGCCTGTTGGAACAGTTACGCCAAGTGCAGGAATTGGATAGGTAGGACGGAAGCCGTGCTCCCAGAAGAACATTGTTCCGCTGAAATTAGCTGGCATCATGAATCGATAGGCAGCTCCATTTGCAAGTGTGCCGTTACAGGTTTCAACACCCTTCGTTGTTGTACAGACCGGAGCCGCAGCTGAGGCTGTTGGTGCAATTACAACTGAGAGAGATGCAACGAGTACAGCTGCTCCCAGTGATGCAATTGATTTTTTAACTGTTGTGATTTTCATATGATTAACCAACCTTCGGTAGTGCATCGGCTGCGATCTTTGGACGTGTGTACTTGAGCTCTGTTACAGGGCCCTTACCTGAATCTGTGGTCCACATCTTGCGTGTTCCATCGATTGGCTTGAGAACTGTCGTTGCATCGTAAGCACCAATCCAGAAACCTGTGAAGGCCTCGTGGGTTGTTGCTGAGTATCCGAGTGGAGCAAATGCAGCGCTAGAAAGCTTTGAAGCATTCTCCTTCACGAACTTGATGATGCCTGGGCGAGTTAAGTCCTTACCCGCACCTTGAAGAGCTGCTGTAGTGAGGTAGGCAATATTCATTCCCTGAAGAACGTTGCCATCCCATGACTTACCGGCACCAGTTGCCTTGTTGAAGTCATCGTTGATCTTCTTAAATGCCTTCACAAACTCATCATCTGCGTCCCCTGGAGCTGGCGCGTGTGAAGCTGAGATGACCCCATTGAGCCATGTAGCAGATACTGCAGGAGGAATTCCTTGGCTATTGAGAATGCCCTGGAATGTTGTTGAGTCTCCACCGACAGAGATAACAATCCACTTAGATGGGTTGTATCCGAGCTGCTTTGCTGTTGCGACGATTACCGCAAATGCTGAGGCAACGGCGCCGACAACGACGACATCAACCTTGTTATCGCGAAGCTGTGTAATCGGTTTAACGAGAGCACCTGCAACACCTTGTGAGCCAGCAACAAATGTTGCCTCAGTTGTGCCACGAGTAAATGTCACACCAGCAGTTGTCAGACCTTCCTTGGTATTGCGACCAAAGTCATCTGTCTGGTAAACAATTCCGACCTTCTTATCTGCAAAGTTCTCCTTGATGTACTTTCCAAGGATCTTCGCCTCAACGGTGTATGTACCAAGACCACCGAATGTTGTTGGGTACTTCTTAGGATCTGTGTAGAAACCTGAGTAACCGCTGTTTACAAAGAGATCAGGGATACCGCGACGATTGATATCCCGAATAACTGAGATGTGAGTCTGGGTTCCGACAGAACCGACCATTGCAAAAACTTTGTTATACATGCCGCGGGCAGTTGTGATTGTTTTGCCTGAGCGGTATGCGTCATCTTCAGCGATGAGGGTGATCTTGCGACCATTAACACCACCCTTTGAATTTACATAGTCGAAGTAGGCGCGCATTGCGTCATCTACCTTGTTATATCCGGGAGCTGCTGGACCTGTCTGAGGTAGCTGCATGCCAAGGACAATTTCTGTGTCAGTCACACCTGGTGTTGTCGCTGCCTGTGCAGGAAGCGCTGTCAACGCGAGCGCTGATGAGATTCCTAATGCGAGAGCTGCTACAAGCGGACGAGATGTGCGGTACAGAGATGCACGATTTTTCACTGCATTCACTCTTTCTCTATTGCCGGCTTTGTTTGCCGGAAACTACAACCGTAGGGCGGATGCCCTAGGTCGCCACCAGTCCGATATGGGCTGGAACACGGAAAACGCTAACAGAAGGTGAAGGGAAAATGAACTGGCAGGGTCAAACTCGCCGTATTTTCTAAAGATTGAGCGTCACTTCTTCTTGTGGTGGTGGCTCCCGCCCATCACCCCGGCGGGGTTGATGACCACGGTGAGAATCAAGAGGATGCCCGATATCAGGGCTGGAAGATAATCTGAAACTTGGGTCGAGGTCTCGAAATTGCCGAGTACCAGGTTGATCCAATCAGGCAAGAAGACCACGATTATCGTGCCGATAAAGGCGCCCGCGATAGAGCGGATTCCACCCAGTACTGCTGCGGTCAATAGAGCGAGTGAGAGCGCAACTGGGTAGACACTGGGCGCCACAATGCCACGCATTCCATAAAGCGCTCCCGCAACTCCTGCGAAGGCAGATGAAATAACGAATACAAATATCTTCTCGCGTGAGAAATTGATTCCACTCAGTGCCGCTGCGCTTTCGTTATCACGAATGGATTTCCAGACACGTCCAGTGCGAGAGAGCAAGATGTTGGATGCGAAGAAGAGAGCAAGGAGAGCGAAAGGTAGAACTAAATAAAGCTCCCACTCTTCAAATGAAATCTCGCCGATTAAATTGGTGAGCCATACTGGTGGTTCACCTGAGTCCATAAACAATCCTTCATCACCTTTAAAGACTGAGAAGAAACGATTTGCAATCGTAGGGATAGCGAGTGCGATCACAAGAGTTGTACCGGCAAGATAAGGACCGCTTAAGCGCGCGGCTGCAAGTCCCAGCAACAATCCGGCAAGGGCGGCAACAACCATTGCGGCAAGAACGGCAAGCCAAATCGAATACTGCAGATGAATCATCGTTAACGCGGCTGAATAACCGCCGACTGCCATCAGCGCACCTTGGCCCAAAGAGAGCTGCCCCGAAGTTCCTGTTAACAAAATTACAGAAAGAACGCCTATGAAGTAAATAAGAACGAGTGATAGCTGTGATTGGTTGTACGCCTCAAACGTTGATGCGGTAAAGAGAATGAGTACAGCAAAGATAATTGTTCGGGTTAGGCTTTTGCGAAATATTGAGTGGCGTTTTTTACTAGACACGTCGCGAATCCTTCCCGCTAAAGATTCCCCGCGGTTTAACGATTAGGACAATGAGAAGAAGGACCAAGATTGAGATATAGACATCTTCTGGGGTCATGTAGAAATTAACGAATGACATGACAAGACCAACGATTAAGCCACCAACGACTGCGCCAATCGGGCTATTGAGACCGCCAACAACGGCTGCGGTAAAGCCAATAATAAGAACGAGATCGAGAGAAGTTGGGGATAGCGTTGAAGAAGGAGCAATCAATAATCCAGCCAATGAAGATGCTGCGCCCGAAATCGCCCAACTGAGCGTGCGCGCATGATTGGTGCGAATTCCACTGAGCTTTGCCACTTCTTGGTTAAGTGCAGTGGCACGCATAGCAAGTCCCATGCCTGTCTTTTTGAAGAAGAGAGTGGTTATTGTCAGAGTGATTAAAACAATGCCAATTACAAAAAAATCATAGAGCGTAAATGGCATCACTGTGTCACCAAGAGTGAGACCTTCTCGCGCTACCGGTGATGGAAATCCGCGCTCTTCCGCAGCCCAGATGATTCCGGCCAAAGCTTGAAGCACGCCAAGGATTCCGAGAGAAGCAATAACTGGGATAGCAGCGCGCATTGATTCGCTACTTAACAATTCGGTACGTTTCTTATTCGATAACGGGCGCATTACTAAAAGATCTATCAGAGCACCAACGGCTGCGCCCGCGAGAATTGCAACAATAAAACCAACCCAATATGAATATCCGTTGATGATAAGAGTCGATGCAATGTATGTACTGAACATCGCTTGACCCATCTGAGCAAAGTTAACAATGCCGGCTCCGCGCCAAACGATTACTAATCCGAGCGCTGCAAGAGAATAAATTGCACCGCTAGAAACACCAGAGAAGAGAGCTGATAGGAAGTTACTCATTTAGTACCCCAAGTAAGCAGCTCGTAGGGCAGCATCTGCTTTGAGTTCGGCAGCTGGTCGATCTGCAACAACTTTGCCGAGTGCCAACAAAACGCCATGATCTGCTACACCTAAAGCGGTGTTCGCATTTTGTTCGACCAATAAAACAGTCAACCCAGTTGAACGGCAGAGGGTATTAATTGTGTCAATGATTTGTTCAACAACAAGTGGTGCTAAACCAAGTGATGGTTCATCGAGAAGAAGTAGCTTCGGGCGTGAGACGAGCGCGCGACTGATTGCCAACATCTGACGTTCTCCACCAGATAGCGTGCCAGCTAATTGCGAGCGACGTTCGAGTAGGCGTGGGAATAAATGGTAGGCCTCATCGATCGCCTTAGGCACATCGCTCTTAAACTTGCGGCGGCGAAAGAGGGCGCCCATCTCGATGTTCTCTTCAACACTGAGATCTGAAATAACTGCGTGGCCTTCTGGGACATGGGCGATGCCGCGACGAACAATCTCTTCGGGGCGAAGTCCAACGATGGATTCGCCCTGCCAAGTTATTGTGCCGCTGGCTGGCTTTTCGAGGCCAGAGATAGTGCGCAGTAGGGTGCTCTTGCCTGCGCCATTTGCTCCGATAACTGTCGTGATTTTGGATTCGGCGACCGAGATTGAAACAGAATCAAGTGCGACTACATGGCCAAAGCGAGTAACAAGGCTCTCAACCTTAAGCATGAGCACCTCCTAATGATTGTGAACCATCTTGGCTTGAGGTTCCGAGGTATGCAGCTAGCACCGCTGGGTCGCGCTTAACGTAATCAAATGTTCCACTAGAAATAACTTTGCCGAAATTTAGAACGTAGACATGATCTGAAATTGAGCCGATGAAATCAACATGGTGCTCAACAATTAAAATTGAACATTTGCGTTTAAGTTGATGTAAGAGCGCTGCAAATTTATCAATCTCATCCTGGCCAAGACCAGCTGCTGGCTCATCAAGTAAAAGTAGTCGTGGATTGCTCACAAGTGCACGAGCTATAGATACGCGCTTTGTCTCGGGATAAGTGAGTTCACCGGGCATCTTTGCAGCAAGGCTAAGTGCCCCAGCCCATGCAAGAGCGTCTTCTGCCTTATCGCGAAGCTCTGCTTCTGCTTTTCCAGCAAGTCCGAAGATATCCTTGAAGAAATTTGATTTACTTAATACATCGCCACCCATCATCACATTTTCAAGAACTGTTAGACCGCTAAAGAGTCCAACGCCTTGCAATGTGCGACTAATACCAAAGCCAGGAAGTTGATGGCTATCAGGCCATGAAATCTTTTCGCCATCAAGTGAAATCGATCCTGATGCTGGAGTTACTAGCCCGGAGATCGCATTAAAGATTGTTGTCTTGCCGGCGCCATTAGGACCAATCAATCCGACAATTGAGTGCGGCGCAATATCAAGAAAAACATCATCGAGTGCGACAAGGCCACCGAATTTAACGGTGAGGTTAGAGATCGAGAGAGTGGAATTGCTCATCGTTATCTCACACCCAACCTTTCTCGTTCATTTTCACTTAGCGGACTTTAGTAGACGTGCGGAGTGTAGATTCTAGGCACGCGCGGGCCAATTCTTGTGACTATTTCGTAGTTAATACTGCCACTTGCTGCGCCCCAATCATCGGCGGTGTACTCACCATGTGAACCATTGCCGAAAACAACGACCCAATCCCCCGCATTAGCCTTTGATTCTGGGCCAAAATCAACAACAAATTGATCCATGGAGACTCGCCCAATAATGGGAGCCCGCTTACCGTTAACCCACACACCAGCGCCATCTTGACTGCCACCGTGGGCAATTCGAGGAATTCCGTCGCCATAACCCATAACAACTACCCCAAGTCGAGTGTCAGTTTTTGTCACAGCGGTTGCGCCGTATCCAACAGGGGTGCCCGCGGCCACATCTTTTACTAAGTACAAAGCTGCTCGCAATTGCATTGCTGGTCGAAGCCCCAAAGACTGTGAAGTGCCGAGAGTTTTTACATCTGGTGAGAGTCCATACATCGCGATACCAAGTCGCACCATATTAAATCGCGCAGTTGGCATTGTCAGAGATGCCGCAGAATTTGAAAGATGGCGAATCAGATTGGTAAATCCGAAACTCTCTAGCTTTGCGACCATTAAATTAAATCGATTAAGTTGTTCTTGATTCTGAGCCTCACCTGGTTCATCTGCGCGTGCAAAATGTGAGAAGACTCCAACTACATCGACTCCTTCGAAATCAGTAGCAGTTAAGTCAGCGAACTCGTTTAGAAAACCGCCTCGAGTCATTCCGGTATCGAGTTCTATGTGGACACGGGCTCGTTTTGTTGTTGATGCTTGGCGTACTTCTTTGAGTGCCGCCTTTGATGCGACTGCAATATCAATATCGCGCTCGATTGCAGATGTGAAATCAGATCCTGGTTGCAAGAGCCAAGCAAGGATTGGAGCCGTTATGCCGGCATCGCGCAATGTAATCGCCTCTTCTAGAAGTGCGACCCCGAGCATTGATGCTCCAGATTTGATTGCAGTCTGGGCAACTGGAATCAAACCGTGGCCATAAGCATCAGCTTTTACAACAGCGAGAACATCTGTCGCAGTAGCTTCTTTAATCTTCTTAACGTTATGTGCAATTGCACTGAGATCAACAAGGGCTTCTGCTCTCATCTCTCAATCACCACCATTGCGGATGCAATACCGGCATCGTGAGAGAGTGAGAGATGGACCTTTGCACCATCAACTAAATCTGCAATCTGGCCACGAAAGAGAAAATCTGGTTTGCCATTGGGATGATTGATTACTTCTGCTTCATGCCAGCTAAGTCCATGAGCTGGACTTAGCGCTTTGTAGAGCGCTTCTTTAGCTGCGAACCGTGCAGCGAGAGAGATGACCGATAGTTTCTTCTCATTTTCTGTAAACAATTTATCCCGCAAACCTGGAGTTCGATCGATAGATTCTTGAAATCGCTGAATATCGACAACGTCGATTCCGATTCCGTCAATCATGTTAATTATTCTAGCGCGACGCTGATTTAATGTAACTGGCTATCAGAGGGAAAAAATCTATCAATAGCAATAACCAAAACAAGCAGTGAGCCACCTAAGAGCAAACCTGCGAATAAATCAGAGAACCAGTGTGTGTTTCGAATGAGCGAAACGGTACAAACGGTAAGTGCAAGTACCCCTACTGCAGCTGATGCCAGCCGGCCTCGATATCGATTTACATTTGCATATCTATAGATGAGATAGGCGATGATTCCCCAAATAAAGATGGCATTAGATGCATGACCACTGGGATAAGACATCCCGCCAGCGCCAAATAAATCTAAGCCTTCACGTGGCTTTGTCCGCCCAAGTGCATATTTAAATCCACCAACAAAGATGTTAAGTGAGATAAATGCTAAGAGACCCAAGTTGATTGGTCGCCATGTTTTAAAGCGGCGCGAGATGTAAACAGCAACGATGAGGAGTGCAATACCAGAGACTCCACGAAGACCGAGATCATCTAATCGGCGGATTATAAATTCAGTGAATCCTGAATGGTCTGGATGGTTTAGCTCGAAGAAATATCGATCAATCTCGGTGATCGGACCGTAGTTAACGGCTTGATAAGTGACGATGAGGAAACCAGCAAAGAGCGCTGCGCTCCAATTAAGCGCTCGGCGCATCTGACGGTGGCGGGTTGCAAGCATCTCTTACTCGACAGTGACGGATTTAGCTAAGTTACGGGGCTGATCAACATCAGTTCCGCGGGCTACTGCGATCTCGTAAGCAAAGACCTGCAGTGGCACTGTCGCCAGTACTGGTTGAAATAATGGTGAAGCGATAGGGATACGAATAATGTGTTCTGCGCCAATAACTTCAGCGCCCTCATTAGCAATAACAATGACGCGGGCCCCACGAGCTTTGACCTCTTGAATATTGCTTAACATTTTTTCATCTAAAGCATGTTCATCGGCAGTTGGAAGAATTGCGATAACTGCTGTTCCCTCTTCAATAAGTGCAATTGGCCCATGCTTGAGTTCGCCGCCAGCGAAACCTTCAGCATGAATATAGGCAAGCTCTTTTAACTTTAGGGCTCCTTCAAGAGCGATTGGATATTCGACACCACGACCAAGGAAGAGAACGGTGTCGTTGCTTGCAAACTTACGTGTTAGTTCGCGCAGTGGCTCAATAGTTTCAAGTATTTGTTCTACCTGACCAGGCAAGGCAAGCATCTCGTTGTAGAGCCCTTTGATCTGCGCTTCTGTAAGTTGGCCGCGTACCTGAGCTAGCTTAAGACCAATGAGATAAACAGCAACGATCTGGGTAAGAAATGCCTTTGTCGATGCAACAGCAATCTCAGGACCGGCATGTGTGTAGAGAACCGCATCTGATTCGCGCGGAATAGTTGAAGAATTTGTATTACAGACAGCGAGAACTCTCGCTCCAGCTGCTTTGGCATGGCGAATTGCCATGAGTAAATCCATAGTTTCACCCGATTGCGAAATTGCAATTACTAAAGATTCTTTATCAACAATTGGGTCGCGATATCGGTACTCAGATGCAATCTCAACATCAACCGGAATCTTCGCCCATTTTTCGATTGCATATTTAGCAACCATACCCGCGTGATAGGCGGTGCCACAGGCAATAACTGAGATGCGCTTAATTTTTGCGATTTCAGCATCGCTCATATGTAGTTCATCAAGTTGCACTTGCCCGTTATCGCTCAAACGTCCGATTAAAGTATCGGCGATTGCTTTGGGCTGATCGAAAATCTCTTTGAGCATGAAGTGTGCGAACCCACCTTTTTGTGCAGCTGCTGCATCCCAGGTAATTTCATACTCTTTCAGAGGTAGCGCCTTGCCATCAAGATCGCAGATTGAGATTCCGCCAGGGCTGATTGTGACTACTTCATCTTGGCCAAGTTCGACTGCACGCTTTGTGTAATCGATAAAGGCGGCAACATCAGATGCTAGAAAATTCTCGCCATCGCCGAGTCCTGCAACCAATGGCGAGTTGCGACGAACTCCAACAATTGTTTGTGGGGCATCGGCATGGATGGCGAGCAAGGTAAATGAACCACGAAGGCGCTTTACAGCAGCTCTCATCGCTGCAGTGAGATCGCCGTTGGACTCTTTGCGAAGCTCAGATAAGAGGTGAGCTACTGATTCGGTATCGGTTTCAGATGTAAATGTGTGACCGCGAGATTGGAGTTCAGCTTTGAGCTCTGAATAATTCTCGATGATTCCATTATGGATAACTGCGAGCTTTCCTTCATTATCTAGGTGCGGATGCGCGTTGCTATCAGTTGGACCACCATGAGTTGCCCAACGTGTGTGGCCGATACCAGAATGAACTGTAGGAAGATTTGCTGGGAGTGCACCTTCAAGATTTGCTAATTTGCCGGCACGCTTTTCGACGAAGAGTGCGTTATTGGTACCGAGTGCGATTCCGGCAGAGTCATAGCCGCGATATTCGAGGCGACGCAGACCTTCAACAATTGGGGTAATGGCAGATTGCGGTCCGGTGTAACCCACGATTCCGCACACGAATTAAATCTCCAGTTCTGCCTTAACTACCGCAGCGAGTGAACCCGCCATATCTTGAGCAAGGCTATCACTCGAGGCTTCTACCATTACGCGAACAAGGGGTTCGGTGCCTGATGCGCGAAGTAATACGCGACCTTCATCTCCAAGTTTGCGCTCTGCATCTGCAATGGCATCAGCGATCCGCTTCGAAGTTGGCAGCTTCTCTTTAGCAACCCCAGAAACATTTATCAGGACCTGCGGAAAACGCTGCATCACAGAAGCAAGTTCGGTTAAGGATTTACCTGATGAAGCAACCTCTTGGCCAAGAGCCAGCGCAGTCAGGATCCCATCACCGGTATTGGCGTGGGCGCGGATGATTAAGTGGCCAGATTGTTCTCCACCTAGTGAGTAATCTTTTTCAAGCATGCGTTCTAGTACATACCGATCACCAACGGCGGTAGTCTCAACGTTTATCTCGGCCTTTTTCATCGCATGCATAAATCCGAGATTGCTCATAACTGTTCCGACAATTGTGTTGGCCTTAAGCCCACCGCGTTGCTTAAACCCAATTGCAAGAATTGCCATAATTGCATCGCCATCAACAACAGCGCCTGTGTTATCGACTGCTAAGCAACGATCAGAATCACCATCATGGGCAATTCCAAAATCTGCACCTTCGCGAATAACTGCAGCTTGCAAATTCTCTAGGTGGGTAGAGCCGCAATTTTCATTGATGTTCCAGCCATCGGGTGAGTTATGTATTGCAATAACTGTGGCCCCAGCCTTTTGATAAACCAAAGGCGCAACAAATGAGGCCGCGCCATTTGCGCAATCAACAACAATTTTTAGGCCTGTAAGTGGGGTCTTTACTGATGCCAATAAATGGTCAACATATTGAGCAGCGGCCTTCTCGTCGTTAAAGACTCGACCGACGCCACGACCTGTTGGGCGATCCCATGGCTCGCCCATGCGCTTTTCAATAGCCGCTTCAATAGCATCATCGAGCTTGCCACCACCGCGAGCAAATAACTTGATTCCGTTATCGGGCATCGCATTATGTGATGCTGAAATCATGACTCCGAGATCGGCGCCGCGGGCTGCGACAAGATGAGCAATAGCTGGTGTCGGCAAAACTCCAACTCGATAGACATCAACACCAGCTGATGCCAAACCAGCAATTACGGCTGCTTCTAGAAATTCTCCAGATGCGCGTGAGTCTTGGCCGACGATTGCTATTGGTCGCAGATTTTTACTCGATGATTCAACGAGAATATGTGCAGCTGCTACCGCTGCAGCGAGGGCGGTCTCAGCTGTAAGAACTGAACCGTTCGCTAAACCACGAATCCCGTCTGTTCCAAAGAGAGCCATAGAAACTCCTCTTTACTGAAACAAACGGGATTTGTAGATTTATAAAAATTAACGCTTTGAGTACTGTGAACGCTTACGCGCCTTCTTTAGTCCGTACTTCTTACGTTCGATAACGCGTGCATCACGCTTGAGGAATCCAGCCTTCTTAAGAGCTGGACGGTTAGCTTCGCGATCAATCTCGTTAAGTGAACGCGCAACGCCAAGACGAAGTGCGCCAGCCTGACCTGAAACTCCACCACCGTTGATGCGAGCAAAGACATCGTATGTACCTTCAGCACCAACTGTGCGGAATGGCTCAGATACGAGCTGCTGGTGAACCTTATTTGGGAAGTAATTTTCGAGCGCCTTGCCGTTAACAACCCAACGACCTGTTCCTGGAACGAGTCGAACGCGTGCAACTGCTTCCTTGCGGCGACCTGTGCCAGCTCCTGGAGCTGTTATCGCCTTGCGGTTTGTAGCAGCTGCTGGAGTTGAAGAAGAGTATGAAGTTGGAACTTCGTTCTCATCAAGTTCGAGAGTTGTATCTGACATATTTTTCTATTTCCTTTACTTGATGATCTGAGAAACTTGGGTGAATACGTATGGGACTGGTGCTTGTGCTGAATGTGGATGCTCTGCACCGGCATAAACCTTAAGCTTTCCAGCAATCTCGCGACCTAGGCGGTTCTTTGGAAGCATTCCCTTGATCGCCTTTTCAACAGCGCGTGTTGGGTGCTTCTCAAGAAGTTCGCCGTAAACAGTCGATGTAAGACCGCCTGGGAAACCTGAGTGGTGGTGTGCAAACTTTGTCTTTGTCTTGTTGCCTGAAAGTGCGATCTTCTCTGCATTGATTACGATGACGAAGTCACCCATATCCATGTGAGGAGCGAATGTCGCCTTATGCTTTCCGCGAAGAAGTACAGCAGCGTGGGTTGCTAGACGACCGAGCACAACATCCTGTGCATCGATGACGTGCCAAGTGCGATTGGCATCGCCTGCCTTGGGGCTATATGTACGCATGCTTTTATACCTTCTTCTTTAGTCTTATTGAGCTTTCGGCACCCACTGGTGCAGGGGATGAACTTTACCTTCCCGCATGGGCAGGGTCAAAATCGGCTTATTTGGCTTCTAAAAGACCGCTTCGGAGCTCTCATAGACCTGGCCATCATCACCAAAGACCAGAAAACGAGTAAATCCCCGCGTAAACCAGCGGTCGTGGGTGACGGTGAGAACAGTGCCTTCATAGGCATCGAGGGCTCGCTCGAGGCTTTCAGCACTTGCTAGATCAAGGTTATCGGTTGGCTCATCGAGTAGCAGCAGAGTTGCTCCTGAAAGTTCGAGCAAGAGAATCTGAAAACGCGCTTGTTGTCCGCCAGATAACGATGAGAATTTCTGTTCTGCTTGTTGATCAATCTCGTATTTGCGCAGCACAGATTTAGCTGGACCTAATTGAAGTGAATGCATCTCCCATAAGATTTCAAGAAGGGTCTTGCCCTCAAATTCTGGATGCGCATGAGTCTGAGCAAAGTAACCAACTTCAATTCGTGCACCTAATTTAAATGTTCCGGTGTATTCCATATCTTCACCAGAGATAAGTCTAAAGAAGTGTGACTTTCCGGTGCCGTTCTTGCCCAAAACTGCGATGCGATCTTGAAAGAAGACTTCGAAATTAAATGGCTTAGTGAGGTATTCACCAGAACCATTTTCGATTGCAACATTCTCAAATGTGAGTGCCCGCAGACCAGTGCGACCACCCTTAAGTCCAACACGGACATCTTGCTCGATAGGTGGCGCAACAGGTGCGCCAGCTTCTTCAAATTTACGTAAACGGGTCTGCATTGCATGATACTTATTTGCCATATCAGGTGAGATCGCAGCTTGAACTTGCAACGTCTTTACCAATTGAATCAAGCGCTCATGCTCTTGCTCCCAGCGCAACAACATTTCGGCAAAACGAGCGTTGCGAGCCTTACGCGCTTCATGCCAAGTCGAGAATTTTCCACCATGAATCCACGCAGTGTTGCCACTGATTCCTTGTTCGAGGGCAACGATACGTGTCGCTGTATTTTCTAGAAGCTCGCGATCGTGGCTTACGAAGAAGACTGTTTTCTTGGTTTCGTTAATTACTTTTTCCAGCCAACGCTTTGAAGGAACATCGAGATAGTTATCTGGCTCATCAAGAAGCAGAACTTCCTCTGGTCCTTCGAGCAATGCTCGGACGACTAATTTTTTCTGTTCGCCACCGGATAAAGTGCTCACCAA
>JBIKSV010000130.1:0-4715 GCA_044348425.1 Candidatus Planktophila sp.
CCGGTGACGGTGGTGTCGGGGGCACCGGCGGTAACGGCGGGACCGGCGGCTCCGGCAACGCGGTGTTCAAGGACGGTGCCCGCGGCGGCAACGGCGGCAGCGGCAGTGGCACCGGCGGCAGCGGTGGTGTCGGTGGTGCGGTCGGCACCGGCGGCACCGGCGGCACCGTTGGTATCGATGGCACCAGTGGACGTACCGGTGCGGGTGTGGGCAATGGTGGTGACGGCGGCGCGGGCTATGACGCCGCCTCCGATACCAATGCGCTGCCGGGTGCTGATGGCGGTAACGGCGGCGCCGGTGGCGACGCGGGGTCCATCGGTCGTGGTGGCGCCGGTGGTGCCGGCGGTAGCGGCGCGGCAGGTACCGACGGCACCAGTGGGCTCAAGCCCGGAGTGTCCGGGGCTGCCGGCACCGCCGGCGGTAAGGGCGGCAACGGCGGCGCCGGCGGTCTGGGCGGCACGGTCGCCGGCAATGGCGGCGATGGTGGCAATGCCGGGTTCGGCGGGGCCGGTGGCGACGGCGGCAACGGGGCCACCGGTCTCGACGGCAGCAAGCCCGGCGCGGCTGGCACCGACGGCGGCGATGGTGGCAACGGCGGCGCCGGCGGGGCCGGCGGCACCGGTGGTGACGGCGGAGCGGCCCGCGGACTGGGTAGCACCGGCGCCAACGGTGATGGCGGTAACGGCGGCAACGCCGGGGATGCCGGCAATGCCGGCAACGGCGGCCACGGTGCGGCCGGCGATGCCGTCACTCCCAAGGGCGGCGACGGTGGCGACGGCGGTGACCGCGGCACCGTAGGCACGGCCGGTGCGGCCGGCAAGGCCGGTGCCATCGGCACCGGCGGTATCAACGGCATCATCGGAAAGACCGGTGCGGCAGCGACATTCGGTGGCGACGGCGGCAACGGTGGCGCGGGCTATGACCCGGCCTCAGACCTGCTGGCCCCCGCGGGTGCGGCCGGCGGTGACGGCGGTGCCGGCGGAGACGCCGGAACCATCGGCCGTGGCGGCAACGGTGGCGACGCGGGTAACGGCGCAGCGGGCCGCAATGGCTTCAACGGGCTGAACGCTGGCGACTCGGGCACCGACGGCACTGCCGGCGGTAAGGGCGGCAACGGCGGCGCCGGTGGTCTGGGCGGCACCGTCTCCGGTGACGGTGGCAATGGCGGCAACGCCGGAACCGGTGGCGCCGGTGGTGACGGTGGCAACGGACTCAGGGGCTCGGACGGCGTCAAGGCCGGCGACGGCACCGACGGCGGCGATGGCGGCAACGGTGGTGCGGGCGGCGGCGGCGGCACCGGCGGCAGCGCCGGCACCGCTACCTCGGGCCTGATCGGGCGCAGCGGCGACGGCGGCAACGGTGGCGACGCCGGGGATGCCGGCAATGCCGGTGACGGCGGTGACGGCGCGGTCGGCGACGCGGCCTTGCCCAAGGGCGGCAACGGCGGCGACGGTGGCGACCGCGGTGTCGTGGGCACCGCCGGTGCCGGCGGCAAGGCCGGTGCTGTCGGGACAGGTGGCATCAGCGGCATCACCGGCAAGACCGGCACAGCGGCGACCGACGGCGGTAACGGTGGCGACGGCGGCGCGGGCTATGACGCCACGGTGCTCGGCACCGCCGGTGGCCAGGGCGGTATCGGCGGCGACGCCGGAACGATCGGCGATGGCGGCGCCGGCGGCGCTGGTGGTGACGGTGCGGCGGCGGCAGGATCGTTCGGCACCGGTGGTGCCGGTGGTGACGGCGGCGCCGGTGGGCGCGGCGGAACCATCCAAGGCAATGGCGGCGAGGGCGGTGACGCTGGTGACGGCGGTCGCGGCGGTATCGGCGTCAACGGGGCAGACGGTGCGGACGCCACCGAGTTCGCTCCGGCCCAGGCCGGCCAGGACGGCGGCGAGGGCGGCGGCAACGGTGGCGCCGGCGGCACCGGCGGTGCCGGGGGCATCGCGACTGCCGGTGTCGGTGGTGACGGCGGCGACGCCGGCAACGGCGGGTTCGGCGGCACCGGCGGTAGCGGCGGCAACGGTGGTGCGGGTAACGCGTTCTTTACAACCGGTGGCGATGGCGGCGACGGTGGCGCGGGCAGTGGCACCGGTGGCGCGGCAGGCACAGCCGGGACCGGTGGTGCCGGCGCAGACGGACCGGGCGCGGCCGGCAACACCGGGCAGGACGGACGCACGGGTGTCGGCGTGGGCAACGGCGGCGACGGCGGCGCGGGCTATGACGCCGCCTCCGATCCCAACGCCCTTCCGGGCGCCGCCGGCGGCGACGGCGGTCAGGGCGGTAAGGCCGGGGCGATCGGGCGCGGTGGCAACGGCGGTGCCGGTGGCAGCGGCGCGGCGGCCGGCGGAGCGTTCGGGACTGGCGGTGTCGGTGGTAGCGGCGGTGCCGGTGGACGCGGCGGGTCGATCCTGGGCGCCGGTGGCACCGGCGGTGACGGTGGTGACGGTGGTCGCGGCGGTATCGGCGTTAATGGCGCCGACGGCGCCGATGCCACCGAGTTCGCCCCGGCGCAGGACGGCCAGGACGGCGGAATCGGTGGCGGTAACGGTGGCGCGGCCGGTAACGGCGGTGCCGGTGGCGGTGCGTCAGCGGGCAGCCTCAACGGCGACGGCGGTGACGGCGGCACCGGCGGGTTCGGCGGCACCGGCGGTAACGGTGGTACCGGCGGCAAGGGTTCGGCTCAGTTCACCACCGGTGGTGACGGCGGCGACGGCGGCGCCGGAAGCGGCACGGGTGGCACCGGCGGTACGGGCGGGAAAATTGGAACCGGCGGGACCGGCGGGACGGCCGGTACCGACGGCGACGCCGGTCGCACCGGTGTCGGTGTGGGCAACGGCGGCGACGGCGGCGCCGGTTACAACGCAGGCAAGGAACCCGATGCCCTTCCGGGGGCGGCCGGTGGTGACGGCGGCAAGGGCGGTAACGCCGGGGCCGTCGGCCGCGGCGGCAACGGCGGTCAGGGCGGCAGCGGTGCGGCTGGCACCGACGGACTCAATCCCGGGGACGCCGGAACGGCCGGCGGCCGCGGCGGCAATGGCGGTGCCGGTGGCAAGGGCGGCACCCTCGCCGGTAACGGCGGCGACGGCGGCAACGCGGGCGCAGGTGGCGTCGGCGGCGACGGCGTCGGCGGAATCGACGGACTCGACGCCACGACTGCCGGTGCGGACGGCGGCACCGGCACCGCAGGCGGCAATGGCGGCGCCGGCGGCGCGGGCGGCACCGGCGGCAACGCCGGCACCGCACCCGGCGTGGGTCTGACGGGGCGCAACGGCGACGGCGGCTTCGGCGGTGACGGCGGAAACGCCGGAAGTGGTGGCGACGGTGGTGACGGCGCCGACGGCGACGTGCTGACCATCGACGGCGGTGACGGCGGCAACGGCGGCCAGTCCGGCCTGGTCGGCACGGCCGGTCCGGGCGGCAAGTCCGGCAGCATCGGGACCGGCGGCAAGGACGGTCTCAACGGCGGGGTGGGCACCTCAGCCGACGCCGGCGACGGCGGTGACGGCGGCGACGGCTGGGCGTCGACCACCGCGGGTGTGGTCGGTGGTTCCGGCGGCGACGGCGGTAGCGGCGGTAGGTCGGATGCGGGTACCGGTGGTAACGGCGGTGCCGGCGGCGTTGGCGCTGCCGGGTACTCCGGCCTGGCGGGCTCCGGCGAGAGCGGTACTGACGGCGGTAACGGCGGTAAGGGTGGCACAGGTGGGTTCACGGCCACCGGTATCGGTGGTAACGGCGGTGCCGGTGGTTCTGCGGGCGCCGGTGGTACCGGTGCCGATGCCACCGCGGCGGGCACTGACGGCGGTAACGGCGGTAACGCCGGTAATGGCGGCGGAGGTGGCGGAGGTGGCTTCGCGACGGCTGGCGGCACGGAGGGACTCGGCGGTAACGGCGGTGATGCCGGTATCGCCGGTGTCGGTGGTGCCGGTGCCGACGGCGACTCCACCACCCCGGACGGCGGCACGGGCGGTAATGGCGGTAACGGCGGCTCCGGCGGCGGCATCATCGGGGGCAATCCGGGCACCCCTGGGGTGAGCACTTCCGCCGCCGACGGCGGTGCCGGTGGCGACGGCTTCAGCTCGTCGACCGCGGGTGTGGCTGGCGGTAACGGCGGCGCTGGTGGCAACGGTGGCAGCTCCTCCGGCAACTTCGCCGGAGACGGCGGGGTCGGAGGTCGTGGCGGCGACGGGTACACCGCGGTGGGCTCGGGTGAGAGCGTCACCGACGGCGGCAACGGCGGTGCCGGTGGAACCGGTGGTGACACGGTCGGCGGTGTGGCCGGTAACGGCGGTGACGGCGGCGCCGCAGGCGCCGGCGGTAGCGGCGCGGCTGGCATCGGCGCCACCGGTCTGCTCGATGGCGGAAACGGTGGCGTGGGCGGTTCCGGGGGCGCCGGTGGCGCCGGCGGCAGCGCGGTCTCCGGTGTCAATGGCGACGGCGGCGCGGGCGGTGACGCGGGGGCCGGCGGTGTCGGCGGCAACGGTGCGGATGCCGGAGCGGACTTGGGCTACCGGGGCGGCAAGGGCGGCGACGGTGGCAACGGCGGGGCTGAAGGGATTGGCGGCGCGGCCGGTTCCGGTGCCGGCACGGCCGGCGCGGCCGGTGCCGATGGCTTGGGCGCGGACGCCGGTGACGGCGGTGACGGCGGCAATGGTCTCGACGACCAGGGCGTCGGCGGCGACGGCGGCAACGGCGGTGCGGCGGTCGGTATCGGCAAC
>JBIKSV010000091.1:0-4625 GCA_044348425.1 Candidatus Planktophila sp.
AGTGATGAGCAGTTAGCGGAAGAAATTAGTCAGTTGATCTATCATCTTCAAACTTTAATGCTCGCGCGTGGCATCAAGCCAACTGATGTCTATAAGTATCTGTAATTTTCGTTTTTAAAATTTTAGGTTTACTAGATGAAGAGGAATAAAGATGCTAAGAATCGCCGTTCCAAATAAGGGCTCGTTAGCGGAGTCTTCTATTGAGATCTTAAAAGAAGCCGGATATCGTCAAAGAAGTGATTCGAGAGATCTCATCCTTGCTGATCGCGATAACGGAGTTGAGTTCTACTATCTTCGCCCGCGCGATATCGCTATCTACGTAGGCTCTGGCGAGCTAGAAGCTGGAATTACTGGCAGGGACCTTCTCATTGATTCTGGTGCCAAAGCGGAAGAGATACTCGCCCTTGATTTTGGATCCTCTTCTTTCAGATTTGCCGGACCTGCGGGATCAAAGCTAAACCTTACCGAGATACAAGGGTTGCGAATCGCAACCGCATATCCCGGGTTGGTGGAGCGTTATCTAAAAGAGAATGGAATTCAAGCGAGCGTGGTACGCCTTGATGGTGCAGTCGAGAGCAGTGTGCGCCTCGGTGTTGCTGATGTCATTGCCGATGTTGTCAGCACCGGAAATACTCTGCGACAGGCCGGCTTAGAAATCTTTGGAGATGAAATTCTCAATAGTGAAGCTATTGTCATTAAGGGGAGCGGAAAGAGCTTGCCTTCTGGCCTTGATATCCTTATTCGCAGATTGCAAGGAGTCGTAACTGCCCGCCAATATGTCCTGCTCGACTATGACATTCCGAAGAGCGCGGTAGAGAAGGCCTGTGCAATTACACCAGGACTTGAGTCGCCTACGATCTCTCCTCTGCAGAAAGATGATTGGGTCGCGGTTCGTGCAATGGTCCTACGCAGTGAGACCAATCGCTTAATGGATGAGCTCTGGGCCCTTGGGGCCAGAGGAATTCTTGTTTCGGTTATTCACGCTTGCCGGCTTTAGAGCTCGCCTCTTCTACTTCTTCTCTCGTGATACCCAAGAGATAGAGCACTGAATCTAAATAAGGAGCGCTAACAGAGCTATCAGCTGCTGCTTTAACAGCAGGTTTAGCGTTAAATGCAATGCCGAGTCCAGCAGCCGCGATCATATCTAGATCGTTTGCACCATCGCCAATAGCAATAGTCTGCTCAAGTTCTACACCTTCAGACTTTGCGAAATCTCGAAGTGCTTCGGCTTTAGCAGCGCGATCAATAATTTTTCCAGAGAGTTTTCCGGTTAGTTTTCCATCTGCAATTTCAAGTGTGTTGGCGCGATAGAGTGCAATATGGAGATCTATAAGTAGCGGCTCGATTACCGCTGTAAATCCACCAGAGACGACTGCAACGCTATGACCCAATTTCTGGAGAGTTGATACAAGAGTTCTCGCTCCGGGAGTTAGTACAATCTGAGAGCGCACCTGAGAGAGTACGGATTCATCCAAACCTTCCAAGAGTGCGACACGTGCTCGCAAGCTCGCCTCAAAATCCAACTCACCTCTCATGGCCCGCTCAGTGATCTCGCGAATCTCAGTCTCAACGCCAGCATGGGCGCCCAGAAGATCAATTACCTCTTGCTGAATGAGAGTTGAATCAACATCCATTACGACGAGTTTCTTGGCCCAGCGCATTAACCCGCCAGGGGAGACAGCTATATCGACGCCTTCGCTATTGGCAATAGGTACAAGTCCTTCGCGGATACATTTCTGATCGACATCAGAAATTACAAACTCAATTGCAGTAATTGGATAGCTCGCTGTGCGATGAATACGTTCAATATTTCCACCGTGTTCAGCTATCTCTGCCGCAATAGATGCGATTGCAGATGGGGCTAAAGGATTGCCGAGCGCAACTACATGCATCAAACCTGTCTTGGCCGCTATGGATGAAATCTCTTGAACTTGGAAAGAGGTCGCAATATCAACGCCAAGCTCTGTGGCACAAGCATTTAAATCTGCTTCGATAGCTTCACGATGATCAGGATTAAGGGAAATCAGGACAGTGAGAATCACTCTATCTCTTGCAACAACTTGTTCGATATCGATGATAGTGATTGAGAAAGGGGCCAAAGCGGTGAATAGGCCTTGGGTGATTCCAGGAGTATCTACACCAGAGAGGAGAATCAATCCAGTGTATTGGCTAGCAGGAAGAGAGTTTGCGCGGCCTGGCTCGGTCATGGGGCTAGATTAGTACGAATCGTTGATATAAATGGCTCGCTTACCTTCGATTAGCGATAGATAGTTATATCTTGCTCCCTATGGCTGGAGAGTATGTATTAGAGCTCCACGACGTCACTGTGGAACGTGAAGGTCGAGTGATTCTTGGTCCGATTAACTTCGCAATTCGGCCGCAGGAGCGATGGGTGATTCTGGGTCCCAATGGGGCAGGTAAATCAACAATGTTGCAGATTCTTGCCACTCGAATCTTTCCCACCCGCGGCAAGGTTCGTATTCTGGATAAAGAGATGGGTAAGTACGATCTCTCAGAACTTCGAACACGCATTGGCATCTGCGGCGCACTTATCTCAGAGGATATCCCCTCAGATGAAGTAGTTCGCGATGTTGTACTAACTGCCGCGTATGCAATTCTCGGCAGATGGAACGAGGCCTATGACCTATGGGATGAGTCTCGGGCGGTAGCACTTCTCACAACTTTCGGAGTTCGTGAGTTCGCCGATCGCACTTATGGTTCACTCAGCGAGGGAGAACGTAAGAGAGTCCAAATAGCTCGTGCGCTTATGGCTGATCCAGAACTTCTTCTTTTAGATGAACCAGCTTCGGGCCTAGATTTGGGAGGTCGTGAAGATTTACTCTCAAGGTTCTCCGCTTTTGCATCTGATCCAGCATCTCCAGCGATGATTGTTGTTACGCATCATATTGAGGAGATACCAGAAGGAACAACGCATGCTCTGCTACTCAAGAGCGCAAAGATTGCCGTCTCGGGACCTGTCGCTGAAGTTGTCACTACAGAACATATCTCCGCGGTCTTTGGGATCCCAATTAGCGTTACCCAAGAAGCGGGAAGATTCTTTGCTCGCTCACAACGTTAGTTGTTGATGTTAGGTCAGAGAATTTAGATAAGGGATAAGTCAACGAAACCAATGTTTGATCTCGCCGAAATTGATTCTTCTTGGCATCGTGTCTTTGAGCCAAATCTGCGCGAAATTGAATCCATTCTTCTCTCGCTGGAAGGCAAAGAAATTACTCCGACGCGAAGTAGGATTTTTCGGGCCTTCGCTCAACCTTTAGAAGAAGTCAAAGTCGTCATCCTGGGACAAGATCCATATCCAGGAGTCGGGGTCGCCGATGGTCTAGCTTTCTCTACCTCTGACGAGACAATCCCCGCCTCTCTTCGAAATATCTACACCGAATATTGTGATGATCTCGGCATTGCTAGACCTACTTCAGGAGATTTAAGCCCATGGTTTCGAGAAGGGGTACTTCTCCTTAATACCGCTTTGACAACA
Source organism: Candidatus Planktophila sp. (assembly GCA_044348425.1). Classification (GTDB taxonomy): domain Bacteria; phylum Actinomycetota; class Actinomycetes; order Nanopelagicales; family Nanopelagicaceae; genus Planktophila. The sequence continues at coordinate 3,497 of JBIKSV010000091.1, forward strand.
GAGGTAGGTTCAAGAGATCTTCATAGTTCACTTGGTTGGGAGAAATTGATAAGAGATGTGCTCAAAGAGCTCTCTTCTCGTGACGTTGTTGCAATCCTTTGGGGAAATTCTGCAAAGAAACTCGGGTCTGCATTTTCCTACAAGATTGAATCGGTTCACCCCAGCCCATTATCTGCGCACCGAGGTTTCTTTGGTTCAAAGCCATTTTCTCGATCGAACGCTTTGCTATCAGAGCTCAGCGTAGAACCAGTTAACTGGAAACTTCCATAAAGAAAAGCGCCCCCTAGTTGGACTAAGGGGCGCTTTTCTTTACTTGTCGTTCTGTTGCTAGCCAATCCAAGTTTTGATTGGTGACTGCAGGAAGTAGATAACAAAGAGTGCACTTACCCCGATAAGGAGTGGGTGTACGTCTTTGATGCGACCCTGAACTGCACGAATAACTACGTGAGTTACAAAGCCTGCCCCGATACCTACAGATATGTTGTATGAGAATGGCATCAAGATGATAGTAAGGAATGCTGGGATTCCGATTCCTAGATCATCCCAATCGATGTTCTTTACTTGTGCCATCATCAAGAATCCAACAACGAGCAGTGCTGGTGTTGCAGCCTCGTAAGGAATGATTGCAACTAAAGGTGCCAAGAATGTGGTGAGAAGGAATGCGATACCTGTGACGATTGAAGCTAGTCCGGTCCGTGCACCTTCTCCGACACCTGTTGCAGATTCGATGTAGCTGGTGTTTGATGAAACTCCACCTGCTCCACCTGCTGCAGCTGCAATTGAATCGACGATGAGAATGCGGTTAGCACCTTCTACATTTCCGTCACGGTCAACTAGGCCAGCTTGATTACCGATGGCGGTCATTGTTCCCATCGTGTCGAAGAAGTCAGCCAGAAGGAGCGTAAAGACCAAGAGCAGAGCTGCAAGGAAACCTGTCTTTGGGTTTGTAAACGCGCCGAATATGTCGTTGAACCCGATTCCTAGGGTGTCAAAGCGCGGGGAATCAGCAATGTTGATATTTCCACCGGCATCCTTTGGAAGAGCTGGATTGTTTAAAGCCCAGCCACGTGGATTGGATTCAGTTGGACTTACAAAGCTGTTACCAATCTTAAATTGAGCCTCGACCAAG
>JBIKSV010000092.1:0-4581 GCA_044348425.1 Candidatus Planktophila sp.
CGCACGAATTGCAAAAATCGCAGGATTACCTGTTTGCAAATGGCTTGGCAAAATATCTGGAGTATTAACCCAGAAATTAGGGCGGAAGAAAGCGCTGGTCTGCTCGGCAACCTCTCTGCCGTAATCCGTGAGCTCTTCCTTTGAAGTTCGCCAAGTGAAGTAGGTATAAGACTGGTGGAAGCCCGCCATACCGAGGGCATGCATCATCGCTGGCTTGGTAAATGCCTCTGCCAAGAAGATAACCTGCGGTGATTCATTTCGAATTATCTTTGTAAGGTCTGCCCAGAAATGAACTGGCTTGGTGTGCGGATTATCAACTCGAAAGATTGAGACACCCTTAGAAATCCAGAAACGTAAGGTCTTTATTGATTCATCAAGTATGCCTTGGTAATCATTATCGAAGTTAATAGGATAAATATCTTGGTACTTCTTTGGTGGGTTCTCAGCATATGCAATCGTGCCATCGATGCGGTGGCTAAAGAACTCAGGGTGTTCTTCTACCCAAGGATGATCTGGTGATGCTTGCAGTGCAAAGTCGAGGGCAACAGAGATTCCATTCTTTTTGGCAACCTTGAGAAAATCTTCGAAATCTTCGATGGTGCCGAGCTCAGGATTTACAGACATATGCCCGCCAGATTTATTTCCGATCGCCCAAGGAACTCCGGGATCAGATTCTGTTGGGGTGAGAGAGTTATTGCGTCCTTTGCGGTGTGAATTACCAATCGGATGAATAGGAGGCAGATATAGAACATCGAATCCCATAGCAGCAATAGCTGGTATTCGTTTTCCTGCTGTTTTAAATGTTCCACTGGTAACTGAGCTATCGCGATTAAGGATGGCACCTTCGCTACGTGGGAAGAATTCATACCAAGAGCCAACCAGTGCACGCGAGTAATCTGCGCGGATTGGGTACTTTCTTGTCAGCGAGGAGAGGCGTCGAATGGGATGGGTTTCAAGAAATTCGCTAACGGAGCTCTCAGATGCATATCTGAATCTTTCGAGAGCGCTTAACTTCTTATCTTCTAAAGCTGCAAGCGCCTTCTTCAGGGCAGACTTTGCAGCAGAATCGACAGAGATGAGCTCTTTAAACAAAGCAGCTCCAGTGTCACACATCAGTTCTGCTTCGACACCAGCGTTTATCTTGATCTGCGCATCATGTAACCAAGTGGCTAAGGGATGGTCATAACTCTCAATTGCAAATGTGTAATCACCTACTGCAGGAAGACTGATATCAGCTGCATATCGATCGCCACCTTGCCAGAGAAGATGCATTTGCTGACGTGATATTTCGATGCCGTCTGCAGAGTAAAGAATTACATCGGCGCCTAGGGCATCGTGGCCTTCGCGGAAAATTGTTGCAGAGACTGAGATTAATTCATGTGCGATTGCTTTGACAGGTACAAAATCTCCCCCAAAGAAAACTGTGGGGGAGATATCTGTTACTGGAATTCGATTAATCAGCCTGATCCTTCAGTATTTCCTGCATCTGCCGCTGTGACATCATCGATACGATACTTCGAAATTGCCTCACTTACTAGAGATTCTTTAATATCTCCAGATTGCGCGAGCTCAGCTAAGGTAGCGACAACAATTGATTCAGCATCGACTTTAAAGTGACGACGGAGCGCGCCGCGAGTATCAGATAATCCAAAACCATCGGTTCCAAGTGACTTAAATCGGTTAGGAACCCATGGAGCAATCTGATCTTGAACAGCGCGCATAAAGTCAGAGACCGCGATGACAGGTCCATCACTTCCTGCAAGCTTTGAAGTTATATATGCGCTCTTCTTCTGATTTGGATGGAGCAAGTTATGGCTATCGATTGCTAGTCCATCACGGCGAAGTTCGTTCCATGAAGTCACAGACCAGACAGAGGCAGAGATACCCCAATCATCTCGGAGAAGTTGTTGCGCCTTAAGGGCCCAATTAACCCCGACGCCTGAGGCGAGAATTTGCGCATTTTTCTTGCGCTGCTTCTTTCCAGGTGACAATAGATAGATTCCACGCAAGAGACCATCAACATCGAGATTATCTGGTTCTGCAGGTTGCATATATGGCTCGTTATAGACAGTGAGGTAGTAGTAAATGTTCTCGCTATTTGGGCCATACATACGCTTGAGACCATCTTTAAAGATATGTCCGAGTTCGTAACCAAAGGCTGGATCGTATGAAACGACAGCAGGGTTGGTTGATGCCAGAAGATGAGAGTGACCATCTTCATGTTGCAACCCTTCACCGTTAAGGGTGGTGCGTCCTGCAGTTGCGCCAAGAACAAAGCCGCGAACCAGCTGATCCGATGCCGCCCAGAATGCATCTCCGGTGCGCTGGAATCCAAACATCGAATAGAAGATGTAGATCGGGATCATTGGTTCATCGTGTGTTGAGTACGAAGAACCAACAGCAGTAAATGATGCAACCGATCCTGCTTCATTGATGCCTTCGTGAAGAATTTGACCAGAGGTAGATTCTTTGTAAGAGAGGATGAGTTCGCGGTCTACGGCGGTGTACTGCTGGCCGTGAGGTGAGTAAATCTTCAATGATGGGAAGAGTGAATCGAGACCGAAGGTGCGCGCCTCATCAGGAATGATCGGAACGATGCGCTTTCCGATGCCTTCATCCTTAACGAGATCTTTGAGCATTCGCACAAAGGCCATCGTTGTAGCAATCTCTTGTTGTCCAGAGCCACGGCGCACGGATTCGTAGGTGCTATCAGGTGGTTGAGGAAGTGGCTTAGAAACTGAACGTCGGCGCGGAATAGAACCACCGAGTGCGGCGCGACGTTCTTCGAGGTACTTAGCTTCGACAGAATCAGGCGCTGGCTTGCAGTAGGCAGGCATGTACTTATCGAGCTGCGAATCTGCCAAAGGAATATTGAGGCGATCACGGAATTCAATGATGTCTTCAAGCGTCATCTTCTTCATCTGGTGCGTTGAGTTACGAGCTTCGAAGTGAGAACCAAGTGTCCAGCCCTTTACCGTCTTTGCAAGGATGACAGTTGGCTTTCCGTTCTGTTCCATGGCTAACTTATAAGCTGCATAGAGTTTGCGATAGTCATGTCCACCTCGCTTGAGGTTCCAAATGTCATCATCAGACCAATTAGCAACCATTGCAGCAGTGCGTGGATCTTTATTGAAGAAGTGCTCGCGAACGTAAGCGCCGCTTTCAGCTTTAAAGGTCTGATAATCACCATCGAGCGTGGTGTTCATAATGTTGACGAGTGCGCCTTCGCGATCCTGGGCAAGGAGTGGATCCCAGCCACGACCCCAAACGACCTTAATGACATTCCAACCTGCACCACCGAAGATGGATTCAAGCTCTTGAATGATCTTACCGTTACCGCGAACTGGGCCATCAAGGCGCTGCAAATTACAGTTAACAACAAATGTGAGGTTATCTAATTTTTCACGTGATGCTAAACCGATTGCGCCGAGAGTATCGACCTCATCCATTTCGCCATCACCAAGAAAAGCCCAAACATGCTGATCAGAAGTATCTTTGATGTTTCGGTTATGTAAGTAACGGTTGTAACGTGCCTGATAAATTGCATTGAGCGGACCAATACCCATCGACACGGTTGGGAACTGCCAAAAATCTGGCATCAAACGTGGATGCGGATATGAAGATAACCCTCCACCTTTATGTGAGAGTTCTTGTCTAAAGCCATCAAGTTGGTTTTCAGTAAAGCGACCTTCTATGAAAGCACGTGAGTACATTCCGGGACTTGCATGTCCTTGGAAGAAGATCTGATCTCCACCGCCAGGATGATCTTGTCCGCGGAAGAAGTGGTTAAAACCTACTTCGTAGAGCGCCGCTGATGATGCATAAGTTGAGATATGTCCACCAACACCAACTCCGGGACGCTGTGCGCGGTGAACGAGCATCGCTGCGTTCCAACGAATGTAGCGGCGGATGCTGCGTTCAATATCTTCATCGCCAGGAAATTCTGGCTCTTGTTCAGGTGTAATTGTGTTGATGTAATCGGTTGTACGTAAATTTGAAATTGGAACATTGCGCTCATGTGCGCGCTTAAGAAGTGCAAGCATCAAGAATCGAGCACGTACTGGACCAGCTGCGGCGAGGGCGGCATCGAGTGATTGTTGCCATTCAAGGGTCTCGCCCGGATCGGTATCGACTAGCTGGTTGAGAAGATAATCGGCCTTGCCCTCAAAATCGCTCATGGCTGTATTCTCCCGCCTTGCGGGGCTGTGCGCAAAAAACCCTCGCCCAAACCGCCATACCTCTCAGTATTTGGATAAAAACTCTTGTAAATCTCTCGGTTATCGATTGCACTTATCCCGTGGAGTTACGCATGGGCTTTCAGGAAGGTGACCTGGTCCTAGAAATCGGTCGCGATGATGATTGCGACCAAGCCTTGAGGGATGCGATCACTGCAGTCACCAAGACTGACCTGATTGAAGAAGAGACCACCGAAGTTGTTGATGCGGTCATTCTCTGGTGGCGCGACGGCGATGGTGATCTTGTCGACGATCTTGTAGATGCCCTGACTTATCTTTCAGAGACAGGCCCGCTCTGGTTACTTACGCCAAAGCTAGGTCGCGATGGCCATGTAGATCCGAGTGA
>JBIKSV010000020.1:0-17447 GCA_044348425.1 Candidatus Planktophila sp.
CAACGGCCTCCTCCACCAACCTCGATCGTTTCTTTGCGCTGCATTTAATGGTTCCAACCTCCTACCAACAGATGACCGGACAAGCATTCAATCTGTTGGTCAAGCCGATCCGAGCTTTCTAGCGACCGCTAGCTGGAAGACCGACATCCCTGCCTGAATTTGAAGAGAATCTGCACCCTTGTTGCAATCTGCCAATAATGTAAGCTTATGCCAATCTTGAGCGTATGGAGGGGGCGGTCGTGGATATCCACTACTACGACGATCCAGTTGACGAGCCTGTAGTTAAGCGCAAGAAGCCGCGGGCCCTCTTTGGAGTTCTTCTGCTCTTAGCAGGAGGCTTCTATCTCAACACAACTCTTGCAGCAAATATAAACATTAGCACCGGCGGCAGGGTTGAGTTCGGTCAGGGCATTGCTATGACAACAGCCTGCTCTGGATCAACTGCACTGACAGTCACCCCCAGATCTTCTTTTGTGAACGCATCTGGATCAGGTTCTTTCTACTTCAACAGCGTTACTGTCTCTGGAATACCAGCAGGTTGTAACGGACTTGATTTCGCTATTTCAGCCTATGACTCAACAACTTCGACTGCGCTTCCAATCTTTGGCACAAATAAGACTGTTGCCAGAATTTGGAACGATGGAGGAACCTTTAAACTTGGCGCAGGTTCGATAATCGGTGCTTCTATCACAAGCAGCTCAGGTGCTTTCACAATTTCCTTTACCTCGCCTGTCGCTCTAGCAGCAAATGTTTCAAGAATAACTCTGGAAAGCTTGAGTCACATAAACGCGAGCTGTATAGAAGGTGGTGTTTGCACGCTGGGAGTGACTGGACCTGGTGGCGGAAAGGTATTTTACGTAAATCTCTCTGGCTTTAACTGTGGGCCAACCCTGGCATTGACTTGTAATTATCTTGAATTTGCACCAGCTTCCTGGAACTCAAGCGATGGATTTTTCAACTTTGCAACAGCCGCTAATAAAAATACATCTGTTAATCCAGCAAATGGAATTACCGCAGACACCAACCCGAACAATACGATTACAGGAATTGGGCTCGGATACATAAATTCAAACAACATCGTTGCACAAGGAAATGGACTCACAACGGCAGCGGGTAAAGCTCGCGCCTACACCGGTGGCGGTCTAAATGATTGGTATTTGCCTACTTATGGTGAGATAACACAGCTTTGCAAATACGTAAGTGGCCAGGTAGGAACACCAGATTCAACTCGTTGTGTAGGAATCGCCTCATCAGTCTTTGGATTGGCGACAGGAAGCTATTGGACTTCCTCAGAGAGAAATTCGGGAAATGCGTGGCTTTTGAATTTCAATCCCACATACTCAATCGCCGATTACACACAAGTCAAAGATGCAAATATCAACGTTCGACCAATCCGGGCCTTCTAGATCTGACTTATGACAAGTAACTCAACTTCGAGAGTGAAGGATGCTTTGGCGATTCTGAAAGAGAGTGCCGAGGAACTGACAATCACGAAAAAGCCTAAGCGTGGAGGAGTACGTAAGGCTGTCCACATCAAAGAGGTTAAGAAAAAACCTCGCGCTTAATTGCTCAAGGCTCTTTTCAACGCTATGAGAACCGTGATCCCTGAGTCCGCAGTTGCGCTACAGCGCTTCGCTAGTGGGTTTCGCGCGGCCACGGCCCGTTATCTTGTGGCAATCTTGGTGGGAACTCTTTTGGTGCCAGTGGGTTCGTTGGCACTGCCGAAGTTACTCAATCAAGCTCAGGCTGGTCCCATCACCACATCCGGATTGATTCTCAACTTGGATGCAAACGATGTTAACTCTATTAGTGGTTCTGGAGCGACCACCTGGAAAGATCTCAGCGGTAATGGCTACGACGCGACATTTACTGGCTCTGGTAGCGGCTACACAACATCATATGACTCTACAAATAAAGCTATGAGTTTTTCCAACGGCACCATCAGAAGCCAAAACACGGGTGCTTCTGCAGTAATTTCTCAATCTATCCCCTCTCAAACATGGTCAGGCTTTAGTGCATCTTTCTATGCCAACATGGGTGTGGGAGGAACTCCATCTGGCGGCATCAACGATTGGTCTCGCGTCTTCGACTTTAGCGCAGCCGGTTTTACCCAAGGCAATGGAGCCAGAGGGGGAATGTTTATCTCACGTTTCGAAAGATCAAATACTCTCTGGCTTGGCATCACAAATTCCACTACAACACAATTTGGTGAGTGCGCTGCAGTCGACATAATTTCAAATGAAGCTTTTGCTCACTACGCCGTTACTGTTGCAAGCGATGGTAAGTGTATTTGGTATAAAAATGGAACGGCTTGGAGAAATTATCGATCTTCTGGTGTAACAAATTCAAATACTGATTTTGGTTCAACTGGAACGCAACAACCATTGCCAACATCTGATGCCAAGACGAGCTTGCGTATAGGCCGCTCTCACTGGAACGATATTTATTTAACGGGCTCTATTCGCAACCTTGCGATTTATAACTCTACTTTGACGGCCGCCCAAGTCACCACCAATTACAACGGACAAACTGCAGCATATGTCTCAGAAGTAAAACCAACCTTGGCTTCAGCTTCGATTACGGGCACTGCGCAGGTGGGAACACAGCTCACGGCAGCGCTTGGAGCCACTACTGGAACAATTACCACTACCTCTTACCAATGGCGACGAGCAGATACATCAGGTGGCACTTACAGCGATATTGCTTCAGCAACCAGCTCTACGTATACGCCGGTTAGCGGTGATGGCGGCAAATTTATTAGGGTAGTAATAACAATTTCGAATACTGGTGGATCAGCGACGGCGACCTCGGCCGCCACGGGACAGGTCTCCAGCACAGTCACATTGGCAACTCCCACGGCCCCAACAGTGAGTGCAACATCAAATACTTTAAAGTCGATCACCGTCTCTTGGTCTGCAATCACTAACGCCTCTTCATACACATTAAGGCTTCATAATTCTGGGGGAACGTTGATTGCAACGACTGGCCTCACCGGTCGAACCGGGACAACTGCAACCATCACCACTTCAAACCTTGCTTCTCTGGCAGATTCCACCGCTTATAAGGTCTCGATTACTGCCATTGGAAACGGGTCATCGTTTTTAGATTCAGCGGAATCTGCCAAATCGGATGTGACAACAAATTCACCACCTGTATCTCCAACCATTTCGGTGCAACCAGTCGCCCGAACCTCAATAGTGAATTCAACTGCCACCTTTAGCGTTACTGCTGCTTCACCTGATTCTGGGGTCCTTGGCTATCAGTGGCAGGTAAATACAGGATCTTCGTGGGAGAACGTATCTACCGGAACAGGTGCCACAACAAACACCTACACAACCGCATCTCTTGCCATCACAGCTAGTGGTTATCAATTTCGGGTTAATGTCACCAACACTAAGAATGGTGGAATCAGCACAGCCCTCACATCAAATGCTGTGGCGCTTACAGTAAATGCGATAAGCCAAGGTGCGGCCATTACTTTAGATCCTGGCACACTAGTTTTCGGTCAGGCAAAAGAGCTAAGAGCAACCGTGTCGATTGCTGGCAGAGTGTCCTTCAGAGTAAATAACAGAGTGATTCCTGGGTGCACTAAGAAGGCAGTGGTAGCTGGCGGAACTGCCACCTGCAGCTATCGCCCAGCAATTAAGGGCTCGATCACAATTACAGCAATATTTGATCCAACTGATAGCGCATACAGTGGCGTGACCACATCAAGCAATAACGTCGTAGCTGGCCGAACTGGACGGAGAGGGGGTTAGCTCGTCGAGCTAACTTAGCTCTTGATAAACCCATTCTTGATCAAGTAATCCGCTGACTCTTTTATGGTGACGTCAGCTGGAACAAAGTTAATTTCCAATAAACGCTGCGCCTTAGCTCCGCTGACATTCATAGGTTTTCCCAATTGCGGCAGAATCGTTTTGATAGAACCATCAAATAAAGAAAACATGCGAATAATAAAAGTTGGAGCTTGCGCGGTCTTTACTTTGCTCTGCGGGTAGAAGCTCTTGAGCAACTGTGCAATTTCAACAAATGATCTGGTTTGAGATGACGCAATCACGCGCTCACCCTTTGTCTTGTCATTCTTAATTGTGTCTACATGCATTTTAGCGACATCTCGTACATCTACGATTGCAAACTTAAGATCTGGCAACATGGGATCGCTTCCGTTTAGGATTCTCGAATCGCACGTAACTTCTATACGATCCCCTCGTAGTGCTTCTTGAAGATCTTGGAAAACTGCCGCAGAGCCGCACTTTTCACGCACGTCTTGCAATTGGCGGTCGGAAGCACCTGCCCCTGCTAAGAAAATAGCGATATGCTGAACCATGGCTTCCAAAAAGGTACGGGATTTGCCGGAAGATAAAATTCCGCGAAGATCTGTCTTGTCCGACGATGTTTACGAGTTAATTAAGCGAATGATTTTTGATCACGAAATTGCCCCTGGTAATAAAGTAAACATTGACGCGATAGCGCTCAAACTCGAAGTTTCTCAGACGCCAGTTCGAGAGGCGCTAGCAAGTCTGGAATCCGATGGCCTTATTGAAAAAGAGCCGCAAAAGGGTTACCGCGCGACTCAGCTCTTATCAATCAAAGAGCTTAAAGATATTTACCAATTTCGTTTGTTAATCGAACCGTGGGCGGCAGAGCAGGCAGCAAAAAATATTGATAAAACCACCAAAGCCGCGTTAAAGGCAGAGTTGCAGAGCGCGAAGACTGCGATTAAATTTGCAGATCAGAATCGAGTCGAAGCACTGACTGAGCACGACACACGTTTTCATACCTTAATTGCCAATATCTCGGGTAACACATCCTGGGCGGATTCATTTGAACGCACCCACTGTCATCTACACCTGTACCGCTTGTATATGGCAGGTAAGTTAAAGCAAATTGAAGGGGACTCAAGGTCAGAGATTGTCTTAAATCTTTTTGAACATTACTACCAAAGCAATACTGCGCATTTAGCCTTTAAGGAACATGAACTCATCGTTAAGTCCATCATTGAAGAAAATCCTAAAGCTGCTCGTCGCGCTATGCATGCGCATATTGAATCGTCTCTGAAACGTTTGACTTCTCGTCAATAACTTGTTCTGATTTCCTCTCAAGTTTAATCAGATAAGAAGCAGCTGAATGACTACAAGCTCATAATTAACTTCATTTTGCGCCAAGCAGTCCGTTCTGTAGGTGACTCTGGCCAGCGCTGAAAATGTTCATCCATTAGATCCTCCCAGTTCAAAGGAGAATTATTTGTAGATAGGATCCCGGGTGGATAAAGCGGATCAACTACAGCAGGTTCCTCGTGATAAGCAAATAGGCACACACCTTCAGATCCAATTACAAATGACTTGTTGAATTTTCGAAGACCCTCTTCTTGTAGCTGAAAATGGTAAAAGATATAGCTCGAATACATCTCGGGTTTCAAGAAGATTAGAGACCCCACAGAAGTAAAGGGTTTTTCTCGACTTAGCCAGCCCTCGGTAAGTCGAGGATCTGCATCATGAAAGATGTCTAACATAGTTTTAGTGTGTTTTAACCCTATGTCAGTTGGCCAATTTTCAAAGTACTCGGACATTTGCTCTGGCCAATCAAAGGCCGGTAAGGAATTTAAGCTCTCAGCATAGATAAAAACATTATTTTCGTACCTATAAATCCTTAGAAAATTAATTCCTGACTCTTTCGCATGCCTTGTATAGATTTCTTTGCATTGATCGAGTGCATTCTCAAAAGTTTCCACACACTCATTTTTCAGGATGCTTCTAAACTGTCTTCGATAAATCATTCGAAATCTTCAAAGGTGTAGAATCTTGCGTTTAGCGAGTTAAAGCGCATTTTTAAGGTCAAATACAAGTGATTCCCCGGTTCAAGAGTTACTGCAAAGTGATTTCCTTTAATGTCTATCGTCCTCTCGATCAAATTCGGTTTTGGAGCTAAATACTCATTCCTAACTCCGGGATACTGCTTCTGCGCAGAGTCTTCAAGAACTGTTACTTCAATAATCTCATGCTCACCAAATGCTCCGCCTAAGAGGACAAGATTGCGAACATGTTGCATACTGGTATTGACAAGTTCAATAGTCAATTGCTCCTGGTCAAAGCCGGTGACAAGGGCGGAAACATCCAGTGGAAGACCGATTCTTTTATTATCGATATCAAAGTATCGGATTCGAGCAAATTGCAAACCACCATTATATAAAACATGAGGTGCGCCCAAAGTAAGCTGAGTCAAAATCTCTGTCACCACTGGTTGCACCTCTTGCCAGAAGTGGATATTTATTCCCGCTGGGCCACTGACCTGTTCTGTCTCCATTAATTTAACTCTTCGGTAGACCTGTCCGATCGCCATCATTAAACTATCTTCGGGGTAATCAGGTAATTGACCCTGAAGGTAGCGATACCAAGGTGATTCGTGCCCAGCCTCTTCCTTATTGCGCGCCGGTGAAATATATGTCGAATGCGGATCTATGCCATCTAATGATTCTTCAAGAATCATCTGGTCATCTTTATTCAATGAAAGCCACCAGAGCCATAGTGGCTGACACATGATCATTGGGGCAAAATCAAACCAGCCTTCCTTGCCGTATCGGTAGGGAACTAAATTAACGGTTGCGTTTCTTGGGATTGCCAATCTTTCGCTCATCGTTGAGCTACTCGAAACTGTCAAACTACCAGGGGTCTTCTCAATTGTTGAAGTAATAGATTTAGACAGTACCGTTTTGAGTACATTTCTCGTCATTGAGAGCGCACTGTAATCTCGCTTGATCAGTATGGCATTGCTCGCAGCAACTAAAGCTGAATGAGAAACTGAATAGAAGCCATGTGGCCAAGTCCAGCCATAAAGCCCGCCGTACCAGCGCCCATCATGGAGTCCACCGACGACGCCATCACGTGAAACGTTGTCAGGAATAATCCCGTCATTAGCATTAGCGCGCTCTACCCAAGCATCCAAGTATTCAAGCACCCATTCCGATGCCGCAGGATCGTTATCGTATAGCCAATAATTAGTTACTAAGGAAGTTGCAGTTAGATTAACGGCAACATCACCATCACCTAGGATCCTCTCCATTTCTTTTGCCATGAACTTAGCCTTATCACCTTCAAGTAAATCTTCATAGCTGTTGATTTCTGGCAGGTACTGCAAAGGCAAGCCATATGGTTTCATTATCGAATAAAGCTCCGTCGGTGGATAACCATCGAGAAACTCCTGGCCAAGTCCAGGGCGTAAGCCATCACTACCATTATGTGGTGAAGGAATAACTCTGTTTTTCTTGTCATAGAGAAGTGAATTCTCTCCACAATACAATTCTGCAAAGTTTGTGGCTAGTTGCTTAAAAATTTGATCTTTCGGATCAGCGGCACAGATAGAGTAGAAGAAAATTAGCGACTCGCCTTGATGAAACCAGTCATACCCTTTTTCAAAATCGTCTTTAACTAAACCCATTTTTGTTAATTGATTTGTAACACCGCGCCAAGCTTTTTTTGAGAAGGTTAATATTTCGTTACTGCCACCAAGCATGTAGAAAGCAGGCCAATTGAAGAATGCTTCATAAAAGTCATCAGCGCCATCTCTTGAGTGCCACAGTGCGGTATCGAAAACTAAAGATCCATCATCATTGCAGTACTTCTTCTTAAAAATGGGCCAGCTAGATTCAATGATTTCGAAGAGCTGTCGTTCAAGTATTGCCCACTTGGGCGGAACGGCGAAAAAAGTGTTGGACCGGACGATGGGACCCGAGTAGCCACTCAGTTCATTTTGAGCACTCTTCTTATTTTCCATCGATTCCTCTTTCTATCTTTAGATTATAGGCATCAATCGCATTCTGTGACCAGAAAAGTTCTTTTTCGTGGCTAGATAACTGAGAAATCAAATTTTCTGCCAATAAATACACTTCGTGATAGCTGCCTGCTAGAAGGCATACAGGCCAATCAGATCCAAACATGATTCGTTTAGAGCCGAAGACCTCATGTACCCGCGTGAAGTAAAGCTCGAAGTTACTTTGCTTCCAGTTATTCCAATTAGCCTCTGTAGTCAAGCCAGAAATCTTGCAGTAGACATTTGGAAAGTCGGCCAATGCGCCGAGAGCAGTTGACCAAGAAGTAAATTCTTGAGAGGCAATATTTGGTTTTCCTGCATGGTCCAAGACAAATGTAGTTTCAGGACAGGCTCTGATTAGCATCTCAGCAGCTGGCAGGTTCTCGGGGCTTACAAGCAAATCAAAAACTAGGTTTCTCTCGCCTATTCTTTTAACCCCAGCGATAACTGATGGACTCGCGAGCCAATTTTTATCAATTTTCCCTTGCGCCCCATCACGAATACCGACGAGTTTTTGAAACTGATGTCGCTCTAGAGCTTGATCCAGTTGAAAGAATGCATCCGGATTGGAGATATCAATCCACGAAACCACTCCTGCAATTTTTGCCTCAAGATTGGCAACCTGAAAGAATTCATCTAGTTCGGCATATTCAGGGATAGTTTGGACCAAAATTGAATAGTCAATGCCAATACTTCCTTGCGCGTCTAAAAAATCTTTAAAATGAAATGAGCGATTCAATCTTTGAAGTTCACCACTTTGTAGCCACTGCCTCGGATTCATTTGTAAATCCCATAAGTGGTGGTGTGAGTCAATTTTGATAGCTGTTCACCTCTCCACTTCATCTAAATCGCTTGTAAATCTCTTGATAATCCTATAGGCTTTTTTAAGAATCCTATAGGTTTTTATTGATATTCCTATAGGCTTTGGGCAAGGACGAGGAGATTGGGCTTGAAAGAGTACCTCCGGTAGGCGAGAAATCAATACGGGTCTAACCTCGAAATCCAATCCCACAAAGTTAAGTTCCAGGACACAGGGCATGACTGCAGCGGTCAAACTATTTAAAGGAGATGTAAATGGCAAAGTACTTTGATGAAAATACGGAAATGGCCAAGCCCAAGGGTCTCAAATTGCCTATATCGGGTGGCGACTTTGAAAGAGCGCCGAAAGATATCTTGGAGCGATTTTCAATTGTCAGCAGCGCAAGTGCTTCTGCTCTCATGTACATGCTCGGCATTCGGTATACATTCATCACTGGCCCTCGACCACTGAAAACTAATCAACATGCAGTTGGAACCGCGATCACTATGCAATTTATGCCTCAGCGTGAAGATATTGCATCAGGTCTTACTCAAGAAGAGGGTGAAAATACATCTGCACTATGGGCTGTTCTAGATGATGTACGAGAGAATGATTTCCTTGTCATTCAAGCCTATGGAGATAAGCATTCAGGTTGTCTTGGGGAAATGTTGGTTACTTCCTTCGGGGGACGTGGCGGCGTTGGTGTTCTAGTGGACGGTTACATTCGTGATTGGCCACGACTTCAGAAAATGGATACCCCGCTTTGGGCTCTAGGTGCTACACCGAATTTTGCATCCCAAGGCCCTCTCTATCCATGGGCACATGCCGTGCCTGTAGCGGTTGGGGGAGTATTAGTAATGCCAGGGGACATCATTATTGCTGACGATGATGGTGCCGTTGTGGTTCCGCTCAATATTGCGATGCTAGTTTTAGAAGCAGCTGAAAAATACGAAGGAAGTGAAGATTTCAGCCGAATGAAACTTGCTGAAGGCGGAGCGCTACGGACTTACTATCCATTGAGCGAAAAAGGATTGGAAGAACTCGAAGCCTGGAAGAAAGAGCAATAAAGAGGCAGTAAAAGAAGATCAGAAACTCAAAGTTTCAAATCTTTGCCAGCACTCCTCGGGTATGGGGTGGTTGAACGCTGAAATATTCGCGTTCAACTCTCCTACCGATTTAGCTCCCGTTAAAACTGTGGTAACCGCTGCGTGGCGAAAAGGAAATTGAATTGCTGCAGCCGTTAATGGCACATCCCATTGTGCAAAAAAAGCACGTATTTTCCGTGCTTTTGCGACTAATTCTACCGGAGCATCCGCATAGTTGTATTTTGGTGCATTATCCGGATCGGCAAGAATCCCTGAGTTGTAAACCCCGCCTACAACAATTGCTACGCCTTTTGCCAGCGCAGCTGGCAATAGTTGATCTGCGGCCCCTTGATCTAGCAAGGTGTAACGACCGGCAACGAGCACCGCATCAATCTCTGTTTCCTGCACAAACTTAAAGGGAACCTCACTTTGATTCATTCCAACCCCGATAGCCTTTACGAGTCCTTCATTTTTCATTTTCTGTAGCGCTGGGTAAGCGAGCGTCAAGGCTTCATGGACAAAATTATCAGGGTCATGGATGTACAGAATATCTATGTGATCACGATTCATCCTGAGTAGTGAATCTTCCAGCGATTTACGAATAGCATATTCAGAGAAATCAACTACAGGAGCCTCAAGACTGCGAGACTTTTTTACATCGAAAGCATTGCTGCTAAGAAGCCGCCCCACCTTCGAGGAGACAACAAGTTGACTCGAAGGTGTATCTTTCAAAGCGTTACCTAGACGCGATTCAGCCAGCCCAGATCCATATAAAGGTGCCGTGTCAAAGTATCGAATGCCAGCCCTTAAAGCAGAGTTGACGACGTCCTCTGCATCACTCGGAGAAACATCGGTAAAAAGGCCAGCAATCGGTGCCGTACCCAGGCCAAGCTTGGTAACTTTGAGACCAGTTGATCCAAAATCAACACTTTGGTTGTGGTTTGCTGAGCCCTCACCAATGACCCCCATAAAAATCCTCCAATTGAAAAAGTTACAACTTTGCCGAACGCGTTAAGTGTTACTTCAACTCTTTCCGAACAGCCATAACCAAAGCTTCATAATCTGCGGGGGTGTTATAGAGGTGACCAGAAATCCGGAAAAAGTAATCTCCATTAAAGTTGGTGATTGGAACCTCTACTTTATATTCATTCCACAACTTCTTGTGAAGAGCCATCTGTCCCTCAAGACCACCCTGTAAATTATGAATTTGCACTACACCCATCGGCAGATTTTCTTCGCGTAACTCATCAATTCCAATACCAAGTTCAGCCATAACTAAATCCCGGCC
Source organism: Candidatus Planktophila sp. (assembly GCA_044348425.1). Taxonomy (GTDB): domain Bacteria; phylum Actinomycetota; class Actinomycetes; order Nanopelagicales; family Nanopelagicaceae; genus Planktophila. The sequence continues at coordinate 10,979 of JBIKSV010000020.1, forward strand.
ATAGCGCATTCGGGCTTGGTGTGCCTTTCGGACTCTGTCCCAGCCGAAATTTTCATAAAATTCAATTGCTCGAGGGGCAGCAAGCCAAGGAGTAAGGTCCACAGTTCCAACATGATCGAATTGGATTGGGTATGGTTGAAACTCATTCCATGAAACGACATTGGATTTAACAATCTCTTGCCAACGGGGAGCTATTCGGAATACTCCAACACCCTGTGGTGCACTAACCCACTTATGCAGATTTCCAAACCAAAAATCTGGATCCAATAAATCTAGATCAGTATCAAAATTACCTGGCGCATGTGAAGCATCAATCGCAATTGCTATTCCGTGTGCTTTGCATAGTGCACTTAACTCAAATATTGGAAATGTTCTTGCGGTTCCTGAAGTGACATGATCAACGACAAGCATGACTGTTTTAGGTGTAATCGCTGCCTCAACGAGCTTTACGACTTCCTCATCGGGGGTCAAACGAGGCACAGCGAGTTCTACAAGTTTGCCACCAGCTGGCTCGAGCCCTCGTTTGACGGCATAAGTAATAGCTCCATATTCTTGATCGAAGACAATTACTTCATCCCCTGCCTTGAAGGGGAAGCCACGCATAGTTGTAGTTGCTGCTTCAGTCGTATTCCGCACCAGTGCAATCTGATTGGCTTCTTGCCCTAGAAATTTTGCAACCTTAGCGCGAGCATCGGCAGCTACGGCGAGTGATTGGCGGAAATAAAATTCTACCGGATTTCTAAGTGATTCCTGATGCCACCTTAGTTGTTCGGCATAGACAACACGAGGCACAGCGCCATAACTGCCATGGTTTAAGTGGTGTACCTCAGGGTCAAGGTCCCACTCAGATTTTGCTTCTGCTAAGTCAAATGACGTCATTATCCCTTGACAATTCCATTTGTCAGACCTGAAATCATAAACTTCGACATTAGTCCGAATAGAAGCACAGTAGGAATTATACCCATCGTGACTGCTGCGGCGAGTCCACCCCACTCGATCCAATAGCCGCCGATGAACGATCTCATTGCTGCTGGAAAAGTCTTGTTACTTTCAGAGTCAATAAAGATCATGGCAAGGAACAATTCATTCCAGCAACCCACAAAGGAGAAGATAAATGTTGCAGCAATTCCAGGGAGAGCCACTGGGGTCACTACACGAAAGAGTGCTGTGAATCGATTACAGCCATCGATTAGAGCTGCTTCATCGAGTTCGGGTGGAATTCGTTGAATAAATCCACGGAGCATCATTGTTGCGAATGGTACTAATCCACCCGTATAAGCAATGATCAAACCAGCAAGCGAGTTTAACAATCCCATTTTTTGCATTAGTAAGTAAAGAGGAGCTATAGCAATGAGGCCCGGTATCATCTGAGTCGCCAAAAAAGCTAACATGATTTGAGCTTTACCTGAAAACTCATAACGCGCCAAAGCATATGCGCCGAGAAGTCCTATGCAGACGACAATCAAAGACGCTAGAAGAGAGACAACTAAGCTATTTCTTAGGTAGACATCAAAGCTGTAAGTCTCAAAAAGTGTTCTAAAGCTATCGAGGGTTGAATTTGATTTCGGAAGATAGTAAAGATCATTCACTTCTCTTTTCGGTTTTATGGCAGTTAGACCGATCCAATAAATTGGGAAAAGGGTAAAGAGGAGCCAAAATCCTAATATTGTAAATTTTCCAACTTTGCCTAGGGCTGTAAACATATTTAAACCCCTGATTCTTTTTCTAATTTTGTCGCCATGAGGTAGAAAAATGTGAAGACAAGGAGTATTCCCATAGTCATCAGACCTAGTGCTGATGCAGCACCCCAGTCAGCATCCAGGGTCAATTTTTCAATTAACCAGGAAGAGATAATGTGCGTGCGGCCTGCAGGACCACCTTGAGTCATGCCGTAAATAAGGTCTGGAAAATTTGTAGTCCACATGACTCGCAAAAGTACAATTAAAATCAGTGTTGTACGGATGTATGGAATTATGACTTGAAAAAGTGTCTGGACGCGATTTGCACCGTCAAGCTCGGCCGCTTCAAGCATTTCTTTTGGCACACCTTGCAATGCCGCTAAAATCATAATCACAAAGAAAGTCACGCCATACCAAACATTGGCAATTATGACTGCAGTCAAACCCCAATTTGCATTCGAAAGCCAGGGGATTCTCTCTTCAATTATGCCGAGCCTTAATAATGAATCATTTAGTACGCCGAAGGCTTCATCAAAGATCCATTTCCAGACTAATCCCATTAAGAATCCAGAGAGCGCCCATGGAATGAAGATTAATGCTTGGTACGCGCCCATAAATCTAAACTTATTTCTGAGCAGAAGGGCGATACCAAAGCCGATGGTTAACTGAAAAAAGACTGAGACAAAAACCCAAACGAGAGTATTTTTAAGAACTCGAGGAAGAATCGGATCTTCGAGAAGTTTCCTAAAATTTTCTAGTCCGTTAAAACCAACATTAGATTGGTCAAAGAGGTTAAAGTTTTGAAATCCGAGTCGGATTGTGCCGAGTACAGGATAGAAGATAAAGATAAGAGCCATAATTGCTGCAGGAGCTAAGAAGGCAAGAGCCTTTAGTAAATGTCGTGTATTAGCCCTACGTTTGCGAGAATCATTATGAATCAACTGGCTCATCAGTTTTATAGCCCCTTTAAAAGAATTAGGTGAATCAATTTACAAACTTGAAGAGTAGTGGCTGGCCAGGCTTCAGGTAATGACCAGCCACCGCTCCCTCAAAAGTTGTTACCTTGGTCAAGTAACAACTAGATCATGTGGTTATTGCGTCGAAATTAATCGATGCACTCTGGTCCACCTAGTCCATCAGACCACTCCTTTAGAACCTGAGTGGTGGTTTTGTCGCCGGTATAAAGTGAGACCATATCCTTATCCATTTGCCCGAACATCTTTCCGTAGCAAGTAGATAACTTGATGCCCTTAATACCGGTGTATGTGAACGACTTCTTGTCAGCGTCAATCTTTGGATAAATTGACCATGCACCCTTGCTAAAGAATGGATCCTTGGCAGCGGTTGTTGTGATAGGAATCAAGCCATATGCACGCGCAAATGATGCATGCTGTGGATCTTGAGAGATGTAGTCAAGGAATCCAAGTGCAATGTTCTTGCACTTCGAAGATTGAGCCACTGACCACTGTGAAGGAGACAAAGATGTGGCTGACCAACCTGTTGGACCCTTAGGAATCTGTGACATGACCCAGTTGCCCTTTGAGTATGGCTCAAAGTTTTCTTCGATAATCTGGATAACTTCATTATCTTGGATTAGATAGTTAGCCACTCCAGTGTGGAAGCCCTTAACCATGTCTGGGTATCCCCATGCGACAGATGCTGCAGGTGCTGCTTCTTTCCAGATCTTCAGAAGTAGATCTAGAGCGGTTTTAGCCTGTGGTGTCGAGAAGATTGACTTGCCATCCTTAGTCTGCAAACCAGTTTCGTTCATGTTTGGAGCGACATAAGATTGGACAATAATCATTGCCTGTGATTGCGAGTTAAAAGCACCGCGCATTGCATAGACATACTCATTGTCTTTTTGCATTGACTTTGCGTTGTAAATGTCTTCCCAGGTCTTAGGGATTGGAATTCCTGCAGCCTTAAATCGATCGGCGCGCACAAATGCCGCTTTGCTGTAGTAGCCATTTGGGATAGCGTAAATCTTTCCCTTGGTTGTCTGTTCTGAAATTTTCTTAGAGAACGGTGTAAAAGACTTGTAAGCCTTGGTTGCTTTGAATTGCTTAGCAATATCAGCAAGCTGTCCTGCTGCCAATGCCTGAGGATAGATAGGTCCGTTTGACTCAATGATATCTGCGTTCTTCGCCTGAAGTAACTGAGTTATCTTTGCCGCTGAATCAGCCTGTGATGGAGAGATTACATCAATTTTTACTCCGGGATTCATTTGCTCGTACTGGCGAGCATATGCATTGAGAATTGGAGTACGAACAGGTCCTGAGTGGAACTCAACCATGCGGATCGTTACAGGTTTTGATTTGGACGGCTTGCATGACCAGTCCTTAGTAGTTGCTGCAGAGCTTGTAGCCGCTGTTAACCCACCAAAAGCAAGGGCTAATGATACGGCTACAGCTGCGCCTCTGCGTGATGCAAAGTGCTTCTTCAAGTGGTGCCTCCTAGATAGATATGTGAAAAATCCCAGACGGAAGTCTAGAATTAATCTATATCCTATAGGTTTAAGGAAAAAAGCGGAATATCCTATAGGTAAAAAATCGAAGTCTCAGGCTTGGCTGAGTAGCATCAAAGCTGGGCTCGAATGAGGCCACGAGCCTTGAATTACCCGCTTATTTGCCATCGCCCCCTTATCTCTAATTGGGGGGGGATATCGGGTTACCGCTCAATATGGCCGCTGGGGAGTGACGTTTTTCGGTGTAACGGTCAATATCTAGGTGGAGATTCACGCTGTATTATCTTTTTACAGGTAGTTGATTTAGATATTAGGGGTATTCATGAAGAAGATTTTAATCACCGAATATGGCAACTCCTCAGTTTTGCAGTTATCCGATAGCCCAATTCCGACTCCGCCAGCGGGTCAAATTCTTGTGCAAGTTGCGAGAGCGGGAGTGAATTTTATTGATATTTACCAACGAAGTGGCCTGGGAATTTATGGTTTAGATCTGCCCTTTACGCCTGGCGTAGAGGGCTCTGGGGTTATTGTTGAAATTGGTCCCGATGTTAATCACTTAAAAGTTGGAGATCGCGTGGCATGGGCGATGACTCTTGGTAGCTATGCTGAATATGTCGTATTACCCAGCGAGAAGGTTGCGCTCGTTCCTGATGAAATAGAGTTAAATATCGCGGCTGCAGCTGTTTTGCAGGGCATGACAGCACACTACCTAGTCAATTCTACCTACGCTATCAAACCAGGAGATGTTGCTCTGGTGCATGCAGCTGCGGGTGGAACCGGAAATCTAATCTGCCAAATGATTTTAGAAAAGGGTGGCCGAGTAATTGCCACTACTTCAAATAGCGATAAAGAGAAGCTTATTCGCGAAACAGGCGTGACTGATGTTATTCGATATGACTCACAGAATGTTTTGCAAGGGGTCAAAGAATTTACCGAAGGCAAAGGGGTGGATGTTGTCTACGATGGAGTAGGTGCTGCGACATTCGATGATTCACTAGCGGCTCTTAAACCACGTTCACTCATGGTTCTCTTTGGGGCAGCAAGCGGGCCAGTGCCCCTATTTGATTTACAACGACTTAATGTCAACGGATCTTTGTTTATTACTAGACCAACGATGGCCAGCTACATAACTAATCGCCAAGAGTTGGATATTCACATGAGTGAGGTTTTTAAGTTAATTATGAATGGAAAGTTAAAGATAAGAATTGGACACGAATACGCTCTTGCGCAAGCTGCTCTTGCGCATGACGATCTATCTGCTCGTAGAACTGTTGGTAAGTTATTGCTCGTCCCTTAACAAAAATCCTCCAAAAACTTATGGCTTCAGGGTTCCAATCTTTAGTTTTTCTAGCCACATCTCTGGCTCTTGCTGCCCTGAGTGCTCCCCAAGGTAATCCTCGCTGGCATTTGTTCCGCACATTTCTTTAATCGCTGAGCTTCCTGCTGGATGGCGACTCACAAAACTTGTTACGTCATAGACATTTTCTCCGACAATTGTCCAGCAATCAGAACTTAAGTTATGTGTTCGAACCTCAGCCAATGAGATCTCGTTGGAATTTGAACCTTCTTGGTCTTTGGCAGAAGCGTATCTGTCTTTCCACACACTCTCTGCCCCTGAATGCCCAACTACATAAGTCATACCAATTGTGCCAACTGCAAGAAACGCCATTAAAACCCCAAGAGTTGAGGACGCAACTTTGATCTTCTTATGAAATGAGAAAAATGAAAAAAGTACGAATGAGGCAAAGAGTGCCATGGCAAGTGGAACTAGGTTATTACCCCATTCCGCATGAAACTCTGGAAGACCCACTGCAGCTGAAAGAGAGTCACCAGATGACTTAGCTGCAAGAACACCGACCGTGGAAAGTGCAATCATGCCGATGATTGTGATGTGAAACTTCTTCAATAGATCTTTCTTAAAAAGCCCGACAATGAGCAAGATTGAAAGTAATGGGAGGAGGACAACAACAGCATGAACAATGAGCGGGTGCGCTGGTAATTCCCCAAGCTCAGCCCATGCGCCGTATGGCAAGAAATAAGTGACTCCAATAATGAGAGCTGAACTCAGTGAAACAATTAGAAACTTACGCACGATGGCCCTCTCATAGAAGAAATATTCGAGATTAAATCTAGGTGAGACTGTAGCCAATGACTATCAAATAATTAGAAACAGATCTTTAAGAGTTGCTGGGAGAATGTGAAGAGTCGCCCTATAAGCCGGAGACTACATAGTTATGCGTGAGGTCACGCATAAAAAATACAATTGCCCTCATTATTGCCCCCAAAAAATGTTATCAATAACGAAAAGGGTCAGTCTTAAGACTTA